>JAUXWL010000217.1 GCA_030680155.1 Anaerolineales bacterium | reverse complement strand
CCAGCGAGGTTCTGACAGGCTTCATCAAGGATAATAGCGATATTGCAATGGGACGCCCTGTAGGCGTTGCCATTGATAACTTCTGGCGGCAGACGATGTTGGGTTTTATTCTGTAACTATGTCACAAGTGGATTGCAGTGACATCTCACCTTTTTCTTCTCACTGCTCCCTGGCTTTGCGGTCGGTGATTTCGCTTACCATGGCATAGCATAATCCATCCTGTCCACCCGAAGAGTCAACGACGGCTTCGATCTGCACCCAAAGCGGATCAGATCCGTCTTTCTGGATCGTGACTTCGCAGGTTTCTTTATTGCTGCTTTTAAATACCCTGTCAAGAAAAGCGCTGAAAGGTATGCGCGACTCAGGGGAAATAAACACAGCAAAGCGTCGTTTGATCAGTTCGCTAAGTCCCACGCCCATGAGTTTCACAGCCGTTAAATTAGCGCGGCGGATGGTACCATCGCGCGTCAGTGTGAAGTACCCTACCGAAGCAAAGGCATACAGTTCAGCGTACTGGCTGAGCGTCGATTCCAACTCAGCGTTCGCTTGTATCAGTTCCTCGTTTTGCATTTCCAATTCGATCTGATGCACTTCCAATTCGTGGATCAGGCGCTGAGTATCCGCGTTTGCGTCCGTTGCAAGAGATTTCTTGCGCTTGCTCAGTTTCGCTTCAGCTTGCTGGCGGAGGTCTGTGTTTTTCATGGACTCTCTCTTTTGTCATTGCGAGGAGGGCGCTCTTCCCGACGAAGCAATCTCGCACACGGTGGGGGAGATTGCTTCGGGCGAAAACCAAGTGCGCCCTCGCAATGACACTTCACTTCTCACTGCTCTTCCTCAATCTGGCTTCCAACTTTTTAGATTCCGTAATATCAGTAAACGTGATCACCACGCCGTCGATCATATTCTCCAGCGTGCGGTAGGGCAGGATGCGCGTGCCGAACCAATCCCCGCTCTTGAGCGAGACCTGCCGATCCACTTTGACCAGCGTGCGCAGGACTTCACGCGCATCCTCTGTCAGTTGCGGATAGAGCAGCGCCGAGGCAATATCGGTGATCGGTCTGCCCACGTCGGCGGGAATCAATTGCGTGATCTTGCTGGTCTGCGCGGTGAAGCGCCGCACACACAAATTATTATCCAAAAATAAAGTGGCGATGTCGGTGCTGTCGAGCAGGTTCTTCATATCGCTGTTGACGTGCGAAAGTTCATCCAGGTTGGCTTGCAATTCATTGTTGACCGTTTGCAATTCCTCATTCATGGATTGCATCTCCTCCTTGGAAGTGGTCAATTCTTCATTGGTGGATTGCATCTCTTCGTTCGCGGATTGCAATTCCTCATTGGTGGATTGCAATTCCTCCTGAGAAATCTGCATCTCTTCACGCACATTTCGAACTTCCATGCGGGAGTACTCAAGTTGTTGTTTCAGTTCCGCTGTATTCTTCGCTGCGGCTCCGCGTCCCTGCGCTGGCTTAACGCTCAATTTACTAATGGGCGGTGCGGCAACATCGTTGAAAACGATCATCACCATGCCGCGCAATTCGCCCGCGTCTTGAATCGGCTGAATGGTCACATTGATCCTTTGCGTCCCACCGTTGGCGCCGACTACAACATCCTTAAGCTTCACCGTCTCTTTTTTGCGCAGCGCTTTTTGGAAAGCGCCGCTTAGTTCGTAGCGCAGCCCTTCACGCGCCATCACAAAAATATTCCAATTGGCTTTGCCCGCCGCCGCTTCGATATATTTCCCCGTGCGCCCGCTGATGTAGAGAATATCGCCATTCTCGTTGGTCATCACTGCGGCGGGAGAATAGGTTTGCAGGAGCAGGCTGTCTGCCAGCGACTGAATATTCACACTCGGCTTTATCAACTTGGCAGCTACACTCGGACGCGCCTTTGAAAATGCTGTAGGGAACTCAACTGCCTGGGCGGGCTGACCAGCTTCCAGCCGTCGATAGAGGCGCATTTTTGCATCCACTGGCGCGAATAGATCGTCTAATCCGCCGATGGTTTCAGAAGTGCCCAGGAATAAAATTCCATCGGGTTTCAGGCTGTAATGAAAGAGCGGCAAAAGTTTTTTTTGCAATTCAGGCGTGAGGTAGATCAACAAATTGCGGCAGGCCAAAAGATCGAGTTTGGTAAAAGGCGGATCCATGATGATGTTCTGCGGCGCAAAGATAACCATTTCGCGGATGGATTTTGAGACGCGATACCCGCGCTCTTCCTTAACGAAGAAGCGGCTCAGGCGTTCTGGTAAAACATCTGCGCTGATGTTTTGCGGGTATACACCCGCGCGGGCGCGCTCGATGGCGTGTAGATCGAGATCGGTGGCGAAGATCTGCAATTTAAAGTTCTTGGCGGTCTTGTGTGGTTTAAGAGAATCCAGCGCTTCTTCAAAGAGCATTGCCAGCGAATAGGCTTCTTCGCCAGTGGAACAAGCAGGAACCCAGGCGCGCAGAGTCTGTTCGGGCGCTCGTTTCGCCAGCAGTTTCGGCAGGGCTTCTGTTTTCAAGATTTCCCATGCGGCAGGGTCGCGGAAAAAATTCGTCACGCCGATCAACAACTCATTGAACAGCAATTCCACTTCCTGCGGATTTTCGCGCAAGAAGCGCACGTATGCGGCGATATTATCCATGTGGTGCAACCCAATGCGGCGCTCGATGCGCCTATGGATGGTGGTCTTTTTATAGAGCGAAAAATCATGCCCAGTTTGCGCGCGCAGGATCAGGATCACTTTTTCGATGGAACTTTTCGCCTGACCTTCATCCAACACGCGCTGCCCTGACGCGGAGCCTGTCGAAGGTTTGGGTTTCGTGAACAGCGGCGTATGGTGAACATAGGCATTGATGTTGTCGGGCAATTCCTCGACCGCCGAGATCACATCCGCCAACCCTGCTTCCACTGCGCTGCGCGGCATCCCGTCAAATTTTGCCGAGTCAGGTGACTGCACAAAAACACTGCCACCCTTTTCTTTAATGGCGCGCAATCCCAGCGTGCCGTCTGTGCCCATGCCCGAAAGGATCACTCCGATGCTATGTTCCTGCTGGTCTTCTGCCAATGCGCGAAAGAAAAAGTCGATCGGCAGGCGCAGTCCGCGCGGGGCGAGCGGAACAAATAGATTTAAGACTCCGTGCAGGATGGACAGGTCCTTGTTGGGCGGGATGACGTACACACAGTTCGCCTCCACCCGCATCCGATCCTTGATCTGAAAAACCTTCATGCTGGTGCCACGCTGGAGCAGTTCCACCATGATGCCCTTGTGAGTCGGGTCAAGGTGCTGGACGATGACGAACGCCATGCCGCTGTTTTCTGGCACGTTGGCAAGGAAAATTTCCAGCGCCTCCAGCCCGCCTGCCGAAGCGCCGATGCCGACGATGGGGAAAGTGGAATCAACGGTGGTTATCAGTTTGGGGGGTTTGGCTTTGGCTGGAGTTTTCTTTGGTTGGGTCATATTCCAAATTCCTTTGGATAAAAATTTGATATGGAAATTCCGCTAAAGGTGGAACTACAATTTTGATTCCCCTGAATATATCTTGCCTACATAAACAGTATAGCATTATATCGTTGCGAAAAAGTGTGACCATCAGGGCGATCACATTTGGATTTATTATTCGCCAATCTGCGTGAAGAGCGCTCTGCGTCACGGAGAGCCTCTTCCAGGGTAGATCAACTTCGCATTCAACATCCCGTTCTGCGCCGCAGACGTGGCGCTAATCGCTATGACAAGAGACACAGCCAATCTCAACACATGCGGACAGGACAATCGCACGAGTACCTTATACCGCGACGAACGTGCCCCGAAGTTCCGACTTCATAATCGCAATTTTACCTGTCCAACAGGGTACGTATCTGGTAAACGGGTATAAATTTCGGCCGCAAGCGTTGGCGGCAACGTAGGCGATATATAAATACGAAAAAAAACAACAAAAAGAACTGCCTTTTCAAGCAGTTCTTTTTGTTGAGCCCTTTTAAGGCTTTTTTGTCACTACTGGGTCATTCTATGCGAAGAAGAAAGTCAAGCATATTGGGTACATTATTTTTCATCTGTTTCTGACGGCTTTTCAAATACCAATGCTTTCTCAGCCGGATGGACTTCCTTGGCGACTTCAACAGTTACTGTCGGGGGCTGCGTAGTAACGATCACAGGACTCAAATGCCTTACATCATTTACCGCCAAAAGTTCTGCCCGATTACCTTCCACCTTGAATCGTGTTAAAGAACAATTGCTGACGGTCGTGCGCCACCAACGCCAGCGTTTTTCAGGTAGATACCAGGATAACGAAGCCGAGATCACACCAGCGTGAGCGACCACAGCCACTCGTTGATCGGGATGTTTGGTTAAGATATCCAATAACACCGCTGAAACGCGCCCCACAATCGGCCATCGAATTGACCTACCTACCCGGGCATTCAGATAATTTTCGACAGGATCAAAAATCGAAAGAATTTCTATGATCACCAATGCGGGCGTCTCGAAGAACATTACTTCCTGCACGCCTGGCCGCAATTCCGGGTCAAGCCCGATCTTTGCCCCGATGATCTTTGCGGTTTCCTGCGTGCGGCGCAGGGGACTTGAATAAAAGCCATCAAGATGGTTTTCAGGAGCACTAAAATATTGTCCCGTCTGTGCAGCTTGCTCCTGCCCAAGGGATGTCAGGGGTGCATGAAAGTAGTCCCCGTTTACTCGCACAGCATTGCCGTGCCGGATGAGAATCAATTCTGTGCTCAATTAATATGATCTCCTGAACAATCAAATATTACTGCTGCATTGTTGATGCCTGAAAGATTACTTTCAGGAACTTCTCTGATGATGGGGAAGATGGTTGCAGTCAGCCTAATGGTGGACCTCGTAAAGAAATGTAATTTTTTATTATTTTTGGTGCATACCTGATCTAAATCAGAATAATGAATGGACATACTTATTATGCTTGCACCGATTAAGATTCAGCCGTTACCACTGGTTGATGAACAAAAAAGCGTGTTTTGCCCCAGAGGTAAATTTGTATATAAGCTTCCAGAGTCAGGCTGCCAAGCAAATAAGCTCCCAACACATCACTGGCCCAATGTTGTCCAAGGAAAATACGTGAGGCGCCAATCAAGACTACCAAGCCGCCAAAGAAAGCCAGGATAAAGCTGCGTTTTAAAGAGGGTTTTAACAAGCTAAAAGCCAGAAACCCCATAAAACCATAAAAGCCAATATAAAACATAACATGCCCGCTTGGAAAACTAGAATCGGTAAGTTTCGCAAACACATTTACCAGGTTTGATGTAGGACGTGGGCGCTGAATCAAATCTTTTACGATGAGATTGATCCCCGTGGAAAAGGATGCTGCTACGAGCGCCATTACAGATTCCCAGTGCAGGCCAAAGCTGTAAATCAACAAAAGGATCAGTGCTGTGATAAGGACTAATTGTGGACCAGATCCCGGCCAGCTCACCAGACTCATGAATGACGCAAAGAATGGAAAATTAATCAACTGGATGGCTTTTGTGATCTGAAGATCAATCGCAAAAGAAGGCATGGTTTTCACACAAAAGGTCAATATAGCAAAAGCACTCGCTACAAGGAGCAGCGCTGTTTGGAACAACGCAGCCCGATATCGTCTCATAGGAACCGGGGCACTGGCGGCACGCGCTGACTGATGTGCCATCTCTTTAATCTCTTCAATAGGTATTTTGTCTGGCATTTTAGAAGTTTCCATTTGAACTAAAGTCTATTCAAATATAGTGATGCATTCCAGGGCTGGTTCTTTTCAACAGTAAGGCAAATAGGCGCAGGCGGAAAATTATGTTGCGGACTTTTCCCCCATTGCTGTATTGGCCGCGCCGCCCATGATCGCAAGGGCGCGAGGATGAACCGAGGCTGTTACTGAACCCTGATCAAGAGGGATACCATCGGCAAGCACCGGCATGGGCGGATCGGAACGGATCGTAAGCCGCTTGACATGGTAATGTTTGATGCGGGCATCTTCTACTGCACCGCTTGTGGACTGCACGGCATAGGAGATCAGATCCAGTTTGCTCATATCTGAAAAAACGAACACATCCAAATGATTATCATTCCAGAATACATCGGGGGAGATCTGAAAGCGTGGCCCGATATAGGGCATATTGGCAATTAACACCATGTACGCGCTTATAGAGACCTTCTTACGTCCCTCAAGAATCATTCGCAATTGCGAAGGTGTTGAAGAGACAACTGTAGATAACAAATTTCCAATCTGCGTCAGATCGCCGTGCTGGATACCATCTGCAAACGGATAGATATCGGACAAGAGTCCCAATGTGGCATCTTCCAGGAACCAACGGCTGGACCGTCCGTGTTGGATCTTTCCGACATCGACCTTCAGCCGACGGCCCTCGCGTAGAAGCGCAACAGCACCCGCAATTGTGCTCGGAACACCCAGGTTAAAGGCTAAATTGTTTCGCGTTCCAGTGGGAATAATGCCGAGAGTTGCGGAACTGCCAATCATGGCTCCTACAACGCTATCAATTGTTCCGTCACCACCTGCTACAACGATCAAGTTGGTGCCCCCTTTAATTGCGCTTCGCACCACGGATTCAATCTGGCTATCCGGGTGCACCATATAAACTTCCGACAATATATTCCAGTTTTGCATCTCGGTCAGGATATCTGCAAGCTGCGTCGGTGATTCATCGGACCGACCGGATACTGCGTTAAAGATGAGTTTTGCCCGGAGCGGGCGGTGATTGACCTTTTTTTCTGACATATTTACTTCCTTGAGATATTTTCTATTCTCTCGTTATGCAGGGATTTCAGGATTGACATAACCAGACTGACTTCATCTCGCGCTAATTTATGTTGACTGCTTTGGTAACGGTTTGTGCCAACCGCCGTCTGTTGCGAAAAGCGCATCCGCCTCTTTCGGTCCCCAACTGCCGCGTTTATAAAGGATGGCTCGGTAATGGGACTTAAGAACTGGCTCGACTACTGCCCAGGCAGATGACAAAATGGACAGCACAACCATGAGAAATTCCTCGCGATGGCTTAGTCAAGGTTAAACTGGCAAGCTACAGTTGTTACTTCTGCCGTTGCTGAATCCACTTGAATGATTCAACGGCAAGAAAGACGATGGTGCCAAAGCCAAGACTGATGAGCAGATCGCGCAGGCTGAGTGGGGTCGTGGAGAAAGCCCGGTTGAGGAACGGCACATAGATCACAGCCATTTGCAGGGCAAACGTCAACAACACGGAACCCAACATGGCTTTGTTTGAAAACAGGCCAATTTGCCACAGCGTATCTCGATCTGAGCGGGTAGCCAGGGCGTTGCCCATCTGAGCTAAGTCGGCATAACAAAATAACCTTCATCACTTCAGTTGCGGACGGATGATGTAGTTCCATTCGGGATGAAATTCGTCTCGTTCAATGTTGAGTTGATTCATTTCTTGGTCGGATATCTTGATACCAGTTGGGTATAGGTTTTGATCCAAGATAGCATTTACAGTCAGTCCGGTTTTCGTCGTGGTATGCCGAATGAGTTCCAGCATGAATTCGTAGCAAATCAACGGCTTGGCGCGCCAATTGATGGAGATAAACGAGAAGAGTTGATGTTCGATAGAATTCCATTTGGAGGTTCCTGGCGGATAGTGACAAACATGCACGCTCAACCCGCTTTCGTTGGCGAATTGTTGCAGGGAGACTTTCCAGAGTCGACTATTAGCCGCGTTACTCCCGCCGCCATCTGCCAGCAGAAGCATCTCGTTGATGGCAGCGTAATCCGCTTTGCCATCCTGCTCCCAATACTGGCGGATGGATGCCACCGCAAAAGCAGCCGTGTTGTGGTCAATGCCAACACTGACAAAACCTTGCTGCTTCAATGCATTGTAGACCCCATAAGGAAGCCCCTTGACGCGTCGCCCCTTTTCATCCTTTTCTCCAAAATCATGCACATTGACCCGTTCTACGCTGCCTTTAGGCTGCCATTCCCGCCCACTGTTCTTGTAATTACCAATCAACTCCGCTTTTTTGGCATCCACCGACAGAATCGGAGCGCCAATTTTCTTCATCTGATGCATCTGCTCAGCAATGTGCTCGAACTGAGCATTTCGATCAGGATGATTGCTCTTTCCTTCCACTTCTTTCTTGTTCGCTTTCAACGCAAACCCTTGGGCTTTCAATATCCGATACACCCCCATCGCCGAGATCGGATACCCTGCTGACTCGACCTGTTCGGCTATATGCTCCATCGAGTGGGATGTCCAGCGCAGCGGACTTTCTGGATCCCCTTTCGGATCGGCGATTCGTTCCACCGCTGCCTCCACCCCAGGATAGTGCGCCTCAAGTTTTTTCCTGCCGCCCCCTTCTTTTCGCACGCGTTCCCCTGGCTGATACAACTCGCCCGCTTCGATCTCTTCCATTCCCCGCTTGATCGTTTGCCAACACGCTCCCGAAGATTCTTCCACCTGACGGATACCACCATATCCTATCCGCTTTGCTTCCGAAGCCAGAAAATGTCGCCATTGCTTTTCATTCAACTCTTTTTTCATCAGTTCAAAGTGCTTTATG
>JAUXWL010000442.1 GCA_030680155.1 Anaerolineales bacterium | reverse complement strand
TTCGCCATCGCCGACATACAACGCCATGGCCTTGTGACCTGTATTGCCTGTGACCGTCAACGCATGACAGCCGTATGCGCCCGTGTCAGAGAGGGCGTACATTTCATTCGCTGTGATGGTTCCATCTTTCTTCACGCCCGTATTCATCTTCACTCGCATGGGGTGACGTGACCGCGCAGCAATGAACTCTTCTTCGCGGGTGTATTCGTAGATGACAGGTCGCCTGGTGGCAATGGTCAGGTGGGCGGCAACGTCTTCCATCAACACTTCCTGTTTGCCGCCGAAGCCTCCGCCAATTCGCGGCTTGATAACGCGGATGCGCTTCACAGGCAGGTCCAACACAGGCGCAAGCATTCTGCGCACATGGAAAGGAACCTGCGTGGACGTGCGAATGACCAATCTGTCATCCTCGTCCCAATATGTCACACAGACATGCGGCTCGATGTGCGCCTGCTGGACTTTCGGTACTTCATATTCGGCTTCGAAGATTTCATCCGCTTCGGCAAAGCCTTTGTTCACATCGCCAATGTCAATGCGAATTTCAGCAGCGAGATTTTTATCAGGGTTGGAATCTGCAAAATTGACATACTCAGGCTCATCGTGAAGTTTGATCGCGCCCGGCTTCATGGATTCGCGTGAGTCCAAAACGGCGGGCAGGATCTCATAGTCCACTTCGATCAATGCCAGCGCCTTCTCTGCAATTTCGGGAGTCTCCGCCGCGACGAATGCCACACGGTCGCCCACGAAGCGGACTTTGTTATCCAGCGAAAACGAATCCAACGGACCGGGAATCGGGTCAGATTGCCCCGCTGTGGAATAGACCACTCGCGGAATATCCTTCCATGTCAACACCGAAACCACGCCTTTCAACGCCAGCGCTTTGGTTGCATCAATGCGAGTGATTTTTGCATGAGCATGTGGTGAGTGCAGGACTTTCGCATACAACATGCCGCGCATATCCATGTCTGCGGTGAAGGCGGGTTTGCCTTGCACCAGTTTGATGGCATCCACTTTTTTTTCGGGCTTGCCGACGGTTTGCCATTTTTCGGTTTCAGGCACAACAATCACTTTCGGCTTGAGCTGGGTCGCCAGCATTGGAGAATCCCCGCTTGCGCCCCCACTGGCAGGCGGTTCGCCAAATACGGAATACTGATCACTGTCCATTGTCCACTGTTCACCTTCCCCCCGCATTTCGGCGGCGGCTTTCAGCACAGCCTGGACGGGTTTGAGATAGCCCGTACAGCGACACAACACCCCTGAGATCGCCTCGCGGACCTCCGCCTCAGTTGGGTTGCTGTTATTCTCCAGCAGACTCTTCGCCGCGAGAATTTGCGCGGGCGTGCAATAGCCGCACTGGATCGCGCCCAACTCAACGAACGCCTTTTGCAGGGGATGCAGACCATCGGTCTTTCTCCAGCCTTGTTCCGGGTGCTCGCCCAATGCCTCGATGGTGGCGACGGCATGACCCTCCGCCTGCGCCGCGAGCATCGAACCCGCATTGACAGGTTTGCCGTCGAGCAGGACCGTATCCGCGCCCGAAAGCCCGTGTTCATCGCCAAACTTCACGCCGTGAAAGCCCAGTCCGCGCAGGGCGGCAAGCAGGGTGGTGGATGCGGGGGCATCGATGATGTGTTCAATTCCGTTGATTTTGAGGGTGATGTTCATATTGAACTCCTGTTGTGATTCAAACTCATTTCAGACGTTTTTTCAAATCTTCAAAGTGGGCAGG
>JAUXWL010000425.1 GCA_030680155.1 Anaerolineales bacterium | reverse complement strand
CTGGGAACAGCCCGCCATCTCCGCGTGGGGTTTGGGTTGGGAGGTCTGGCTCGACGGGCAGGAGATCACGCAGTTCACCTACTTCCAGCAGATGGGCGGCGTCGCGCTCGACCCCGTCTCGGTCGAGATCACCTACGGGCTCGAACGCATCCTCATCGCGCTCAACAACGCCAAAGCCATCTGGAACGAGGAATACGGCGCAGGCGTCACCTACGGCGAGATCCGCCGTCAGGAAGAGTTCGAACACTCCAAATATTATTTCGAGACCGCCGACGTCGAACGCGTCCGCGCCATGTACGACCTCTTCTCCGCCGAAGCCGACGCCTGTCTCGCTGCTGGTCTCATCGTCCCCGCGCACGACTACGTCCTCAAATGCTCGCACTGCTTCAATATTTTAGATACACGCGGCGCGATCAGTGTTGCGGAACGACAGGCGTTTTTTAGAAGAATAAGAGAACTTGCCAAAGGTGTGGCAGTCTCCTATGGCGAACAGCGCAAATCTTTAGAGTATCCATTATTGAAAGAGAGTCAAACGTCGAACGTCACACGTCAGGTCACCGAAGGACGTTCGACGTTTGACGTTCGACCTGCAACCTTCCTCCTCGAAATTGGCGTTGAAGAACTCCCAGCAGACGACGTCGATACCGCCTACGCAGCCTTATCCACCCGTGTGCCGACTCTCCTTAAGGAACTGAATCTCACCCACGGCGACGTCCGCATCTTCACTACCCCGCGCAGGATCGTTGTTTCAGTTGACTCTCTCTCCCCCAGGCAGCCCGACCGCGAAGACCTCGTCAAAGGTCCGCCCGCCGATAAAGCCATCGTACGACAAACTTCAAGTTTGTCCAGCGCTAGCGGGGGTAGACAAACTGGAAGTTTATCGTACACGCCCGCCGCGCAAGGCTTTGCGAAGAAAAACGGCATCAAGGTGGAAGACCTGCAAGTCCGCGAGGAAGGCGGAGGCAAGTACGTCTTCGCTATCGTCAAACAAAAAGGACGCCCCACTCCCGAAGTCCTCGCCGAGGCTTTGCCCAAGTTGGTTGCGGATATCAAATTCGAAAAGTCCATGCGCTGGAATGAATCTGGCGTGGCGTTCTCACGTCCGATTCGCTGGTATGTTGCCCTGCTCGGTGACATGGTCATCCCGTTCGAATATGCGGGCGTGGTGAGCGGCAATACTTCTCGTGGTTTGCGCCCATACGATTCCCCCGAAATCAAAATCTCCTCTGCCGACCGCGAAGCGTACTTCGACGCCATCCGTGAAGCAGGTATCGTTCTCGACAAAGAAGAACGCAAAGCCTCCATCGTCGAGCAGGTCAACCAAGCTGCAGCTCTCGTCGGTGGTGATGCAATTATCGACGATGATTTATTGAATGAGGTGACGAACCTCATCGAAATGCCGACTGCCGTGATGGGCGGCTTCAACGAAGAATTTCTCGCCTTGCCAAGAGATGTGCTGATTTCGGTGATGAAGAAACATCAGAGGTACTTCCCTGTTGAACGTCAAACGTCAAACGTCGCCGGTTCGACGTCCGACGTTCAACGTTCGACGCTCCTCCCTCACTTCATCGCCATCCGCAACGGTGACGACATCGGCGTAGATACCGTCCGCGAAGGGAACGAACACGTCCTCGGCGCGCGCTTTGCCGATGCCAACTTCTTCGTCCGCGAGGATGTCAAACTCAAACTGGCAGAATATCGCCCCAAACTTTCCGCGCTGACCTTCCACACCAAACTCGGCTCCATGCTCGATAAATCCGAGCGCATGTTGAAACTTGCCGAAGAACTTTCATCCATGCTTGCCCTCACGGAACACGAAACACGCATCACGCACCGCGCAACCTATCTTGCCAAAGCCGACCTCGCGACTCAGATGGTCACCGAGATGACTTCGCTGCAAGGCATCATCGGCGGAGAATATGCACTGCGCTCCGGCGAATCCGCTGAAGTGGCGCAGGCAATCTCCGAACAATATCAAACCGTCCCGCAGACGAAGGAAGGGCTGGTCGTTGCCCTGTCAGACAGACTCGATTCATTGGTTGGCCTCTTCGCCGCAGGACTCGCTCCCACTGGTGCGAAAGACCCGTTCGGTCTGCGCCGCGCGGCTATTGGCGTTGTCCAGCCGCTGATCGAACATGATGTGGACTTTGACCTCGCCGACGCCGTGAAGAAGTCCGCGAAGACCCAGCCGATTGAAGTTAGCGATGAAGCGCAAGTGAAAATTTTGGAATTTATCGTGGGACGTTTGTCTGTGGTGTTGAAAGACAGCGGCTTCAAGCACGATGTTGTTGAAGCGGCGCTGGCGGCGCAATCTGCCAACCCGGCGGCATCTGTCCGGGCGGTGAAGCAACTGTCCGCCTGGGTGACGCGCGAAGACTGGCACGAGATCCTGCCCGAGTTTGCGCGCTGCGTCCGCATCACCCGTGATCAAAAAGAGACGTTCAAAATGGATGAGAAAGCCTTTGTCGAAAAAGAAGAGAAGGATTTGTTCAAGGCATTGGAGAAAGCGGAAAAGTCAAAACGCGCCGAAGGTTCGGTGGATGATTTCCTGAATACCTTCGCGCCGATGATCCCCGCCGTCAACGCCTTCTTCGATAAGGTGTTGGTGATGGCGGAGGACGCGAAGGTGAAGGAAAACCGGCTCGGCTTGTTGCAGCGCATCGCCGCGCTCTCGAACGGCATCGCCGACTTGAGCAAGCTCGAAGGGTTTTAATTCGGAAAACCATGCCGCCGCAAAACCGCAGGTGCATGTTTGTGACCTGCGGTTTTATTTTGCCAAATCTCCAAACCCGTCTATAATTCAACCACTGCTCACTGATAACTGATTACTGATAACTGATTACTGGTCACTGATTACTGAACCCGAACCCCCATGTCACAGATAGAAGAGATCAAATCCAAGATAGATATCGTAGACCTCGTCTCCGAGGCTGGCGTAAAACTGCGCCATGCGGGCAAAAACTACACGGGCTTCTGTCCGTTTCACGATAACAAGCGCTCGCCCGCCTTCGTGGTCTGGCCCGAGTCTGGGACGTGGCGCTGTTTTGGCGCGTGCAACGAGGGCGGCGACATCTTCAAGTTCGTGATGAAGCGCGAAGGGTTGGACTTCAAGGAAGCCTTGCGAAAGTTGGCGGCGCGCGCCGGCGTGGAACTGACTGAATTCCAGCGCGAAACGCCTGAAGCGCGGGAAGCCTACGACCATCTCCGCAAGCTGCTGGAAGATGCGGTGATTTTTTACCGCACTCATCTTTTCAACAACAAGGCCATTCTCACCTATTTGCGCGAGAAGCGTGGATTGACCGACGCCACCATCGAAACTTTCGGACTGGGTTATGCGCCGAATGGCTGGGACAACGCCCTCAAACACTTCACTGCGCGTGGTTATTCGGAACAAGACCTTATCGACTCAGGTCTTCTCACCGTGCGCGAGGAAGCAGACTCACGCAACACGCAGCACGCAACATCGCGAAGCATCCCCGTGGGACGCACCTACGATAAATTCCGCAACCGCATCATGATCCCCATCCGCGATGAGCAGGGACGTATGGCGGGCTTTGGCGCGCGTGTTGTGGACCCTGACGATATTCCAAAATTCCTGAATTCACCCGAAACGCCGATCTTCTCCAAAGGCAGGATTCTGTATGGGCTCGACCGCGCCCGCAAACCCATCCGCACTGCCGACCAGGCGGTGATCGTGGAAGGCTATCTCGATGTCATCGCGTTGCATCAGGCGGGTTATGAGAACGTCGTCTCGCCGATGGGCACGGCGTTGACCGAAGATCAGTTGCGCCTGCTCAAGCGTTCCACGCGGCGCATCGTCCTGGCGCTCGATCCTGATGTGGCGGGGCAAAAAGCCATCCTGCGCGGGTTGGAAGCGGCGCGCTCCGCCATGGATAAGGAAGGCGAACTCGGTTTCGATGCGCGTGGGTTGTTGAAGAACGAAGCCCGCCTGCAAGCGGATTTGCGCGTAGCTGCAATCCCTGATGACCTTGACCCTGATGAGATCGTGGCGCGTAATAAAGAAGAGTGGGCAAAGATCATCGAGGATGCCAAGCCGATTGTGACGCACGTCATGGAAACTTTGGCGGCGGGACAAAATGTCAACGACCCGAAGGTCAAGAATCAGATTGCGGCACAGGTGTTGCCGCTGATCGAAGACCTGCCCAGCCCGCTGGAGCGTGACACCTATCGTCAGGCGCTGGCGCGAATGCTGCGGGTGGATGAACGCTCCTTAATGGGCACTCAGGCTCGAGGTCCGGTGATGAAGCGCAAGCCGCGTGGAGCGTTATCCAGCCCAAAGGCGGAAGCGACCGTCGCGGCGGTTAATCCTGTTTTGAGGCTCGAATCCTTTTTTGTGGGAATTGTGCTGCGCGCGCCCGAGTTGGTGTATCAGGTGGATCGTAAATTGGAGGAAAGTAATTTGAGCGCGCTGGCGGTCGATGATTTTGAATATACCGACCATCAGATCATCATTCAAACCATCCGCCAGTCGTTGGAGCAGGTGGACCGTGATTACCATGCCTATGTGATGGCGGGGCTGCCTGAGTCCATTTTGCCGCTGGCTAATGAATTACTGGCGGAGAGTGAAAAATTCAAGCAAAATGCCGACGCCTTGCGCGACGATCTATTACGCGCGGTGAAGAAGATGCGCCTGACACGCGCAGCGGAACAGATCACTCAATACCGTTATTTGCAGGAGGAGGCGGGCGAACAGGGCGATGCCCGCGCGGCCGAGTTTGAAAATGAGATCGCCCGTCTGATAAAATTGAGAATGTATATGGATCGGATGAAGTTTTAGCGTTGCCATGTGTTTTTGCGATGTCGGGAAAGGGAACTCGGATGCCTGCAAAAAGTAAAGTTAAACCAAAAGAAAAATCTGGAAGCAAGCCTAAAAAGATGCCAGTATCAGGTGGGAATGATCCCATCAAAAAAACAAAAAAACAGATAAACCTTTCAGCCGATTCTGTGATGGAATCTTTGTCTGGGGAACAGCCGCTCGATATGCCGGTGGATGATTTTATCGAACCGGATGAATCCCTGCTGGTGGAGCAGGAGGATGATCTCGAAGAGGTGGTTCCCCTGCATGCGCGCGAAGCCACCGAACTTGCGGAAGACCCCGTGCGCCTGTACCTGCGCGAGATCGGCCAGGTCAAATTGTTGGGCGCGAATAGCGAGTTCCGTCTTGCCACGATCATCGAAGCCGACAGGCTGATCGGCACGCTGCGCAAGTTGAAGCAGCGCAAAGGTGTTTCGCTGACATCTTCCATGTATCATGCCCTTATCTCGGATATGCTCACTTCATGGGAACGTCTGATCGAAGATGCCAGGCGGCTCGAACACGAACCGCCCAACCTGGCCCAGTTGATCGCCGAAGCCCAGTCGCTTCATGCGGGCTGGGAGTTTGATAATCCTTCCTTTTTACGAGCCTATTTGGATAACGGACAATGGGGCAGCGACCATCTTTGGGATAATCTTGCCCGCCACGCCTTTTCGGTCTATCTCAGCCTGTACCTGCTCCCGTTTAAATATGCAGAGTGGCTGCTGACGAATGTGCGCACGCACACGGGCTTTCCCTCCCAGCGCACGATGTATCGTAACTTGTGTTCCGATGAAGAACTGCTCGAAGAAATGGACGGCATCCATGTCCGTGCGAAGGATGCGAAACAGGCGCTCGTCCGCGCGAACTTGCGGCTGGTGGTGAGCGTTGCCAAGCGTTATCTTGGGCGCGGCATTCCGCTCCTGGATTTGATCCAGGAAGGCAACATGGGTCTGCTGCGCGCCATTGGCAAGTTCGACCCGCGGCGTGGATTCAAATTCAGCACCTATGCCACCTGGTGGATTCGCCAGTCCATAAATCGCTCCATCGCCGAGCAGGCGCGGACGATCCGCATCCCTGTGCATTTGTTCGAGTCCATTTCACGCATTTTGCGCGCACAACGGCATCTTACCCAAACACTGGGGCGTGAACCGAATAATGAAGAACTGGCGCTGGAAGTGGGCTATCTCTCTGCGGCGGACGTGCAGATCATCCTGCGTGCCCATGCCGAAAACAAAGCCATTAACCCTGAATTGCAGAAGCGGCTGGATATTGCCTCGCAAAAAGTGACCCGCGCCCTGCGCTCTGCCGAAGAGACGGTTTCGCTGGAAGGTCCCGTGGGGGATGATGACTCCAGTTCGCTGGGCGATTTCATCGAAGATGTGGACGCGCTCTCCCCAATGGATGCCGCCGCGAAGGATATGCTGCGCGAGCAGATCCACCATGCGCTCGAGTCGCTTTCAGACCGTGAGCGGGATGTGCTGGAACTGCGCTTCGGACTTAAGGATGGCAGGGAGCATACCCTCGAAGAGGTCAGCCGCTACTTCGACGTGACCCGCGAACGCGTCCGCCAGATCGAGGCGAAGGCGCTGCGGAAGCTGCGTCACCCCTCCAAGAGCAGGGAATTGCGGGATTATTTGGGGGATTAGGGGGTATCATCTCAAAGGGTAACACCACAGTTAAGTGTGGTTACCTACCACGGGCAAAAAATCGATCCGCTAACCCTTCGACAGGCTCAGGGCAGGTCTTCGCAAATCTGCGCGAATGTGCTTTAGATTAGCGAAAATTCGCGTAAATTCGCGGATAAAAAGCCGACCACGCTTAAGTGCGGTACTACCTCTCAAAGATTAGCATTACAGCGCAAGGTCAGGCTCAAAGCCGCCGTCCCCGGCGGCGTGTTGCTGGAAAACGCCTGCGCCGGGGACGGCGCAGGGAGCAACCTTGCGCTGTAATATTAGAGACTGTTTCTTAACTCGTAGGCAAAGACCCTAAAGGTTTCCCACGGTTAGGAAAACGCCGTTTTGTGGGCGCTTTTTTGCAAATTATGGTTCTGTTTTGCTGCGAAAACCTTTAGGGTCTGACAAATTGTCCCCCTGTGGGATATCATCCCCTTGTGAGGCGGGGTCACGGCAAAGCGCCATGTATGCCCTGAAAGGGTACAACGTGGTATCCGCGCGGGCGTCCCGCA
>JAUXWL010000420.1 GCA_030680155.1 Anaerolineales bacterium | reverse complement strand
GCATTAGCTGTTTTCCCAACCTTCGGGACGGTTGTTTAAACTGGATGGATCGCCCCCGCCACGTAACGTCAGTTATTTACTACATCCGACATTTCATCCAACATTTGCATGAATTCGATCACCACTTGCGGGTCGAAGTGTTTGCCTGATTCTGCCAGGATGTAGTCCCGTGTTTTTTGGGCAGACCAGCCGTCGCGGTAGGGGCGATCCGAGCGCAGCGCATCCCACACATCCACAACGGCGAAGATGCGCGCCGCGAGCGGAATTCCCTCGTCTTTCAATCCGCGCGGGTAGCCGGAGCCATCCCACTTTTCATGATGGCAGTAGGGGATATCCAGCGCAGGGCGCAGGTAGTGGATGGGCAGAAGCATCTCGTAGGCATGGGTGGGATGCTGGCGCATGAGCGCCCATTCTTCATCCGTGAGTTTGCCGGGCTTAAGCAGGATGTGATCGGGGACGCCCAGTTTGCCGATGTCATGCAGGAGCGCGCCGCGTCTGATCTGGACCTGTTCCTGTTTGCTGACCCCCATCCTTTCTGCCAGCTGAATCGTCATCTCGGTCACCCGTTGGGTGTGACCTTCGGTTTCCTTGTCGCGCAAGTCCATGGCGTGAGACCAGCCCGCGATGGTGGCATCGTATGCCATGATGAGTTCGAAATTGGAGCGTTGGATGTTTTCGAATAGCTGTGCAATCTCGATGGCAATCGCCGCCTGGCCTGCAAGGGTGTCGAGGTAATCGAGCCAATCGGGGTCGGGGTCGAGTTCGGAGCGATGAAAGACTTCCAGCACGCCTTTGACCTGTCCCTTGGCGATGAGCGGGATGCCGAAGTAGGTGATGAACCCTTCACTTTCATGGAGATTGGAGCGTATAAGCTCATCTTCGAGTTTTGCAAGATTGGGGATGTGGATTCTCTGCCGTTTTAAGGCGGCGCGCCCTCCCAGCCCCTGGCCCAACTTCAACCCCTCCTGTGCCCAATCCAGGCTGCGGAAGCCGCAGCCTGCCGCGTATTCGAGAGTGAGCAGGGATTTGTTCATCAGGAGAACGCCTGCCGCATCCACTTTCAACTGAGCAACAGCTTCACGGATGAAGATATCCAGCGTCAGGCGCATGTCCATGCTGGCGCTGATGACATTATCGATGGCGCTCAAGGCTTTCAGCCGTTCGAGTTGGGTTTGGAGATTTTCCGTTGCCTGCTTGCGTTCGGTAATATCAGACGTCAGTCCGGTAACAAGTTTGACCTGCCCATCTTCAGCCACGATCGGGAAGGCGCGGTCCCAGACCCAGCGTACTGTGCCATTGGGTTGGTGGATGCGGTATTCCATATCTGTCCGGTTACCGAGTTTTTGTTTTTCGAGCTCCGCCAGTACCCTGGGTTTATCCTCCTCCAGGATACTGTCTAAAAATACGTTCCTGCCTTTCAGGATCTCTTCAATGCTGCGTCCCCAGATCTTTTCGATGGCGGGGCTGAGGTAGATTTCCCGTCCGGTGTGCGGGTCGGTGATCCAGAAACCGTCCTCGATGTTTTCGGCAAGCTGGCGGAAACGCTCTTCCGAAGTGCGGAGTTGTTCTTCCGTCTGTCTACGCTCGGTGATATCCCAGGCATTCAAAAGCAGGGCGTTGATCGAGCCGTCGTTGTTCTTCAAGGGAGTCATGCTGACGCGGAACCACATGAGCCTGTCTTTGATCCGGCTCTTCACTTCGTTCAGGTCTACGATCTGATCGTCGATCACTTTCCGTATCACAACGAGGTATCGGTCGGCGAGTTCCTGCGGGTAAAGATCGTGAATGGTCTTACCGATCAGTTGAGGGTCGTCCCAAATGCGGATGCCGGCAGGGTTGGCATAGAGGATTTTCCCTTCCCGATCCAGCACGGCAATGGCGTTGTCGGAGGTCTCGACGAGGCTGCGGTAATTCTCTTCGCTGACCTTGAGCGCCTCTTCCGCATGTTTGCGCTCGGTAATGTCCTGCAATGTGCCGATGGCGGAGAGCGGCTGCCCGTCTGTGTTGAAGGTGATCTTGGCCGTGGCATGCAGCCAGTGGGTTGCGCCGTTGACGCTGGTGCGGTATTCGATATCATAAGCTGCGCCCCGCAGCGCTTCTGTCCATTTGGACTGCACCGTTTCACGGTCTTCAGGATGGACGGCTTCCAGTAATTCCTCCAATTGATGGACGCCGGCAGCCCGCCCGATGAGCAGCGCGGCTTCCGGGCTGAGGTAGAAGAGCCCTGCCGTTAGGTCGGCCGTCCAACTGCCCAGTTTGGCGATGGATTGGGACTCTTGCAGGATGTTCTCATTACGGCGCAGGATGATCTCCGACTGCTTGCGCTCTGTGATGTCACGGATGGAGGACAATACCCCTTTTATATTGTTGTGTTTATCCTTTAAGGCTACTGCGCGAACATCGGCATTAATGTAAACACCATCCTTGCGTGCGTAGAGGACCTCGCCGTCAAATTGCCCCGTGGTCATTAACTGCTTGACCATTTCCTCGCGGGAAGACCCTGGGACTTTCGTTTTGAACAGTTCCTTCGTCTCTTGCCCCAGCGCTTCCTGTTCGGTCCAGCCGAAAATTTCCTCGGCTGTTTTGTTCCAATACGTGATGCGGAAATCCGCGTCCGTGCCGACGATGGCGTCGTGGACGTTGGACAATAATTCGGCCTGGTAGGCAAGCTGCTCCGCCGCTGTTTTGCGTTTGGTGATGTCATTTGCCATCACCAGACGGGCGTTGCGGTTGTCGAACCACAGGGCATGGGAATCGATTTCAACGTCAATTAATGTGCCGTCTTTTTTACGGTGCTTCCACCCGCCCGATCTTTGCAGAGATGTGGTCTCTGTTGAAATATTTTCCATCAAGGTGGAGACTTCCTCCTCGGGGCGAATCTCCTTGATCGTCATTGCGAGGAATTCCTCGCGGGTGTAGCCATAATGCGCGATGGCGGCATCATTGACCGTCAGGAAGCGCAGCGTCTCCACGGCGTAGACCCACATCGGGTTTGGATTGTTGTCGAAGAGGAGTTTGTAGCGCTGTTCGCTCTCGGCCAGGGTCTGCACGTCCCGCCGCAGGACGAGATAGATCAGCAGGGCGCTGGCGCAGACGAACAGCCAGCCTTTGATGGTTTGCAGAAAGGCGTATTCTTGGTGGCTATTTTGGAAGACCAGCCCCAGTGCGCTGTCGGTCAGTATGATCCACAACACGCCAAAGGTCACATAGATCAAGGCGGTGCGGACTGGCTGGGTACTTTTTTGTTTCTTCATGTTTTGATCCCTGCGACGTTATGTCGGCAAAACATATATCCACCCTTGTGGGGAGGTATGCCGCTAAAGCGGTTTGACACTTCTCGAATATATGGAGTATAGCATTATCGCCTCCGCTGCACATAATATTTGAATTGCAGTATGCACGCAAAACACGTCAGGCAATTTGCTCCCTGCGCCGCTGACAACCTTTGCATGCACACGAATTGCAAATCACCTTATGCAAAAATGTTTTTTCACAGACAAATCGCCTTCCTGCCCGCGCCGCCCCGACGTAAACGTCAGGGCTACTCTTACGAAGCCGCCAAAGGCGGCTCAGCCTGGAAGTAGCGCGGGGGTACATCGTATCCTTTAGAGACTGTTTCTTAACTCGTAGGCAAAGACCCTAAAGGTTTTCGCCGCAAAACAGAACCATCATTTGCAAAAAAGCGCCCACAAAACGGCGTTTTCGTAACCGTGGGAAACCTTTAGGGTCTGATTTAAGAAACGCTCTCTTAGGGTATCCCCGTGCGTGGAGTGGCACGAACGGCACAACTGCGTAAGGTGAATTACAGATCACTGTATCTCTTGTGGTATCAAGCAAAGCTCTTGGAAAAAACGGCTCTCCCGTTTTTAACGGAAAAACCACCGTCAACTAAAAAATCTGCCGCGAATTTACCCTACGGGCACGATGTCGCGAATTTTCGTATCTTCTCAAAACCTTGGGGAAAAACCAAAACCTTAACGCAAGGACGCAAAGTCGCCAGGATTTTCAAGAAAAAGATTCGCTTTTGCCTGATTTTTTGGATCGGTTTTTTGTCAAAATTCAATTTTCTTTGCGTCTCTGCGCCTTTGCGTTAGGAAGGCAAAAACCTGCCCCGAATGATTGAGATGATACGAATACTCGCGGATTGGTTTGAGAATTCGTGCGAATTAGCGACATCGTGCCCGTAGGGTAAATTCGCGGCAAAGGTTTTGCTGTTTGAAATTCAATCCCGCCAGAAACGAAAGAGCCAAAAAACAAACGGTCTATTTTGAAGTCGAGTAAAACCGAAAACCTATGTCCCCATCCATTTCACCGCCCCCAACGCCGCCCGCCTGCCGCTTGCCATACATGCCGTAATTAAATAACCGCCCGTCGGCGCTTCCCAATCCAGCATCTCGCCTGCGCAAAATACACCAGGTAACTTCTTCAGCATCAAATTTTCATCCAGCGACTCGAACATCACCCCGCCTGCGCTGCTGATGGCTTCATCCAGCGGACGCGGCGCAATTAACGGCACAGGCAAATTCTTGATATAAAACGCCAGCCGCTCCACGCTCGAAAACTCATCCTTCGGCACGAACTCGCGCAGCAACCCCGCCTTCACACCTTTTATCCCAACCGTCTTTTCCAAATGACTCGCCATTGTCCGCGAGCCGCGCGGCTTTGATAAACGCTCAAACAACTGCGCTTCTGTTTTATCGGGCGCAAGGTCAAGCGTCATCACTGCCTGTCCATTCGCAAGGATCGCATCGCGCAGCAACGCCGACGCCGCATACACCAAACTCCCCTCCACGCCTTCCTCTGTCACAATAAATTCACCCTGCTGACGAAACTCCCCAAACAAAAGGGCAACTGATTTGATCGGCTGCCCGTCAAACTTCTCCCTGAAAACCGGACTCCACGCCACATCAAATCCGCAATTGGACGGTTTCAACGCCTCCACCTTAACCCCAGCCTGCTCCAGCCATGTGACCCATTCCCCGCTCGAGCCGAGTCTTGCCCAACTCCCGCCGCCGAGCGCCAGGATTATCGCGTTTGCTTTTATGATTTCGATTCCATCAGGCGTTTCAAATTCAATACTGCTCCCACCGCCGTCCTCGGCGGTGATGACTCCATTCCATCCATGCTTCAAATGAAAATTGACTCCCGCTTCATCGAGCCTCTTCAACCACGCCCGCAACAGCGGACTAGCCTTCATCTCTCTCGGAAACACCCGCCCCGATGTGCCCACGAACGTCTCCACGCCAAGTCCCCGCGCCCATTCGCGCAGGTCGTCGGGAGTAAATTCCAGCAGCCATTTTTTAATGAACTCACTTTTATGCCCATAGCGTGAAACAAATTTATCGAACGGCTCCGCATGGGTCAGGTTCAATCCGCTTTTGCCCGCCATTAAAAACTTGCGCCCTAATGATGGCATTGCATCGCACACATCCACCCGCGCGCCATGCCCGCTCAACACCTCCGCCGCCATAAGCCCCGCAGGTCCACCGCCGATAATCGCCACTGTTTTCGTCATGGGTTCATTATATAATACCCACGGTCATATCATGCCCGTAGGGTATTATACAAAAGGAGATTCCCCATGCACCTCTTCAAAAAAATCATGACCTACCTGCTTCTCTTCCTGCTCGTCATCGCCATTGCCGCGCCGACCTTCGGCTACTTCGGCGTCATCCGCCCGGCCCTGCCGCAAACGGACGGCGACCTCGCGCTCGCAGGACTCGGCGCGCCCGTCACGGTCTATCGTGACTCAAGCGGCATCCCGCACATCGTCGCCGAGAACGCGCACGACCTGTTCTTTGCACAGGGCTTCGTCACCGCACAGGATCGACTCTGGGCAATGGAAGCCCAACGCCGCGCCGCGCATGGGACGATCAGCGAAATCATCGGCGAGCGCGGATTGAAGAACGACACGATGATGCGCATCCTCGGCATGACCGAATCTGCCGAAGCCGATTGGAAGACTCTCGACGCCGATACCCAAGCCGCGCTGACTGCCTACGCGGATGGGGTCAATGCCTTCATCACCCAAGCCAATGGCAAACTTCCACTCGAATTCAAAATCCTCGGCATCACCCCCGAACCGTGGACTCCCATCGACTCACTCGTCTTTGGCAAACTCGTCGCTTGGGGCTTGAGCAACAACTATCAGGATGAACTCATCATCAGCCGGTTGACCCAAACCCTCACATGGGAAGAAGCGCTCTCCATCCTGCCCGATTACCCCGGACCCGATGTCATCCCCGACGCCAACGCCGCCATTCTGCCCGATACCGCCGACGCCATGCTGGCTTTTAATCGCGACATGAATGTCACGCCACTTACCAAACCCGATCAGGGCAGCAACGCCTGGGTGGTGGGCGGCAGTCACACCGCCTCTGGAATGCCGCTGCTGGCGGGCGACCCGCATCAGGGACTTTCCATGCCTACACTGTGGTATGAAGTCGGTTTGCATACCAAGGACAATCAATACAACGTTGTCGGCGCATCGCTGCCCGGCTTGCCCGGCGTGGAAATTGGTCACAACGCAAATATCGCCTGGGCCGTCACCAACGCCCGCCCCGATGTGCAAGACCTCTTCATCGAAACGCTCAACGAAGACGGCACACAATATCAATTCAAGGATGAATGGAAAGACATCACCGTCCGCGAAGAAGTGATTCAAGTGAAAGACGCCGCGCCTGTCACGGTCAATGTGCGCGTCACGCATCATGGTCCGATCATCAGTGACGCGACGCCCGAGAGCAGGCAAATGCTTGCTCTACGTTGGACGGGTCTCGATCAGGGACGCCCGCTCGCGCAAGCCATCATCCAACTCAATCAAGCCGCCAATTGGGATGAGTTCCGCGCCGCGCTCTCGCTCTGGCAGTTGCCCGGCATGAACTTCGTCTATGCCGACACACAAGGCAATATTGGATTTCAAATGTCGGGCGCGGTCCCTGTTCGAGCGCAGAATGATGTCTATGGTCTGCAACCAGTTGACGGGTCGAATGAAGCGCGCGAGTGGACGGGCTTCGTCGCCTTCGATGAACTTCCGTCCGCATTGAATCCCAGCGGCGACTTTTTCGCATCCGCCAACAACCGCCCCGCAGGCGTGGATTATCCCAACTTCCTTTCGCATTATTTCCAGCCGCCGTATCGCGTGGCGCTCATCAGCGAGACCATCCGCGATTCGCAAAATGTCAGCGCCGATGATTTTGCAAAACTTCAAGCCAGTTGGCACAGTGACATAAACCTGCAAGTGGCGCAGGCGATTGCAAACGAAGCCGCCCCACAAACCGATTCTGAAAAAGCCGCCATTTCTCTTTTGAAGGATTGGGATGGGAATATGTCCCCCGACAGCGCCGCCGCCGCGTTGAGCGAATCTGCCATGTGGCATGTGCTGCGCCTCTCGCTTAACTCAAAACTGGATTCTGCTTCGACAGGCTCTTACCTCACCCTGGCAGGATACCCGTCCATGTTCCTGCAAAACTTACTCGATGACCCAAATAATCCGTGGTGGGACGGACGCCGCGCCGAGTTGATGACCGCCGCGCTTTCTGCCGCCGTAGATGAATTGGGCACAGACCAAACGAAGTGGGCATGGGGCAGCCTGCACACGCACACCTATGCGCATCCGCTGGGAAGTGTCGCCGCGCTGGCGCCCATCTTCAACCGCGGACCGTTCCCCACGGGCGGCAACTGGAACACCGTGAATAGCGGCGCGTACTACGCCGATAAACCCTACGCCATGACTCTCGGCCCTGCCTACCGCATCATCGCCGACCCCGCCGATTGGGACGCCTCGCTCTCCATCGTCCCCAGCGGACAGTCCGGTCAGCCCTTCAACCCGCACTACGACGACCAGATCCAGCAATGGCTGAAGGTGGAATATCACACCCTGCCGTTCAGTTTGGAAGCGGTTGAATTGGCAGCGGTGAATGTGTTGAAACTACGCCCATAACTTTTTAAACACAAAGTACACGAAGAACACCAAGGTTTTACTTCGTGTACTTTGTGACCTTTGTGGTTAATTCTCTTCCATGCCCAAACCCGACGTAAGCAAACAACGCAAAACAAAAGGGTGTGTTTCACGTGTGCCTCCCGAAGGACACACCGTACTTGCGTTCGGTGCAAGTGTCGGGACGATGTGCGGCACTGCGTCTTCGCGCAGTCCGCTACGCGCGGCAGTGCAGGCATTTGAGTTGAAAAGATCAGAATTATGTGATTCTCGCGCAAATCTAAACTTTGGAATTTACTGGAGCATAAATCCCGAAGGGATGGCATGATTGTAACGGACGACCGCTCTGGGACCATAATCCCGAAGGCGGTGTGTTGAGCCTGTCGAAACAGATGACATGCTTCAGCGGAAAATGCCACCCCTTCGGGGTTATGGATGAACAACGTCACGATCTATAATCCGATCACCCCTTCGGGGTTGGGAATCATTGTTACAAATCGTTCCAACTCATTTGCGAAGTAACTGTGCCTTTCAGTTGAAACACACCCATATCATTTTCATCGCTCCACTTTGAACGGTGTGATATCGGGGTCAATGGCTTCGTCGAATTCTCGCGCGGCAAGGTGACCAGCAAAGACTGCCTGGGCGATGATGTTCGGCGCTTCGGCGTCGCCGATCACTCGCAGAGATTTGAGTCTGCCGTCGGCAAGGGCGGGCTTGAGTTCTTGATACAGGCTGTCGTTGGGTGTGCGGTCAGTGACCATGACAATGGCGTCGCAGGGGAGAGTGGTTTCAGCGGAGGTAATGGTGTGGGTCACAGTGGCAGTTGTCGGCGTGTGAGAGGCGAGCAGATGATGCGGGAGGAGAGTCACGTTCAGGTCGAGCAGTCGCTTGTAGATGCGATTCTGTTCGAGGGTGAATTCCGTCCATGCCGAGATGGTGGGCGCAGGTGTCACCAGTGTGACATTGCATCCGTTTGTGGCGAGCAGTTCAGCGAGTACGCCGCCCATGTAGTAATGGTCGTCGTCATAGATGATGATATTTTCAAATTTCGACAGCATACCACTTTGTGGCACATGGCTGTCTGACTCCATATTTAAAACCATAATGTCATCGGGTGTGAAAATTTTTGCGCCGCCTATGATGGGCTGTGAATTGGAACGCCCGACACCATCGCGCCGCCATTTTGCACCCGTGGCAATGATGACATGCGGCTCGCCCGATTCGAGCACATCCTGCGCGGACATGGGGCTGGAACGATAGAAATAAATATTTTTGAGTTTCTCGATCTGTGTGAGACGCCAATCAATGACGCGCCGCCACTCGATGAGATTCGGCAGCGCGGACTCAAGCAGCACGCGACCACCCGCCTCACGCTTCGCGTCGGTGAGGATGACCTTGTACCCGCGCTGACCCAACGCCCGCGCAGCTTCGAGTCCCGCAGGTCCCGCGCCGACGATGAGAATTTCATCGTCCTTCTTTTTCGGCGCAATGAGCTCGGGATGCCAGTCGCGCCGCCATTCTTCGCCCATGGTGGGATTTTGCGTGCAGCGAATGGGTACGAAACGC
>JAUXWL010000417.1 GCA_030680155.1 Anaerolineales bacterium | reverse complement strand
CGAAGCAGTCTCCAATGAAGCGAGGAGATTGCTTACCCATTCAGGTATTATGTCGGCGGAAGTTCACCGCCTCGCAGTGACCCGAAATTATAGCCCAAGTCATTCGCTCATAGAATACCGTCAAAGTAACATTTTATCTTGATGCATTACGTACCCACGGTGACAAATTGCGCTTCCCCATTTAATTGGCGCAATTTGTCATCGCGCTGGGTATAGTAAAATCAGGGCATGTCCAACGAAGATATCACCCCTGTCCGCAGGCAATACCTTGACGAAAAGAAAAAACATCCTGACGCCATCCTTTTCTTTCGGCTTGGCGATTTTTATGAAACCTTCGACGAAGACGCCGAGATCACCGCGCGCGAACTCGACATTGTTCTAACATCGCGCCCGGTCGGCGGCGGGGTACGGGTTCCGCTGGCGGGCATTCCCTATCATGCGGTTGAAAATTATCTCTCGCGCCTGATCGAAAAAGGCTATCACGTTGCCATCTGCGAGCAGATCGGAGAAGTCCCCGCCAAGGGATTGGTCGAACGCAGGGTGGTGCGTGTGGTCACTCCGGGAACCGTGACCGAACCTGGACTTTTACCTGGGGATGCGAACAACTACCTCGTCGCTGTGATCCTGGAATCGTCCGCCTCTTCCAACGGGACAGTTGCTTCTGTTTCCTATACAGATGTCACCACTGGAGAATTCGCCGTCACCGAACTCCCGCTTGAGGCTCTGCGCGCCGAGTTGACACGCCTGCATCCCGCCGAGATCATCCATCCCGATAATCAGACCCTCACCCCAACCCCTCTCCCTCAGGGAGAGGGGCGAAGGGGTGAGGGTGGGTTTCATCTCACCGCCCTGCCCGCATGGAAGTTCGAGCCGGGAAAATGCAATGAGGTTTTGACGACACAATTTAAAGCATCCACACTGGATGGATTTGGATTGAAGGCAAACAGTCTTTCCGTCCGCGCGGCAGGGGCGATCATTCAATATCTCAAAGAGACTCAACCTGATGCGCTCAACCTGTTGACCTCGCTCCGCTCCTACAGCCTGAACGAGTTCATGACTCTGGACGCTTCCACCCGCCGCAATCTCGAACTGGACGAGACGCTTAGAGGAGAGCGCAGAGGCTCGCTGCTCGGCACACTCGATGCCACCATCACCCCAATGGGCAAGCGCATGATGCATCAATGGGCCAGCCAGCCATTACTCAACGTGGAGCGTATCACCAAGCGCCAGAACGGTGTGGAATATTTCGTCCAGAACGGCATGGTACGCGCGGAGTTACGTAATTCACTAAAACCTATCGCGGATTTGGAACGTCTCATTAATCGCGTCATTACAGGGCAGGCACAGCCGAGAGATTTGGTGGCGATGCGGGCAACGTTTGCAGAGTTTCCAAAGGTAAAGCAAGTGATCGGTGAGCAGTCGTCAGTTATCAGTGATCAGTGGTCGGCTTGCGAAGAGCAACTGACTCTTTTGCAAAACGCATTGGACGAAGACCCGCCCGCAACACTACAAAACACAGGCGTCATCCGTATTGGATATTCGGCGGAATTGGATGGCGTCATGGATGCATCCAAACATGCCCGCGAGTGGATCGCCAACCTCGAGTCTGTCGAACGCGGAAAGACGGGCATCAAGACTCTCAAGGTCGGCTACAACAAGGTCTTCGG
>JAUXWL010000406.1 GCA_030680155.1 Anaerolineales bacterium | reverse complement strand
CTCGCCCTCACCATCGTCTCGGTGCTGGGCAGTTTTGCGTTACGTTTGGATGTGAGCGAATTACCGTTCTACTTTCCCGCCGCGCTCGTCATGTGCGCGGTGGCATTGCTCGTCAAAATCCCCGTCTATTATTTCTTCGGGCTGTATCGCCGCCTGTGGGTCTATGCCAGTACGAATGAACTGCGTCTCATCACCTTTGCTGTCACTTCCGCTTCGGTGCTGATTTCGGGAGTCATGCTCCTGCTCATCGGCTTTGACCTTATCAAGCCGGGTATGCCCCGCTCCGCGCTCGGCATCGACTGGCTCATCTCGCTCATTCTCATTGGTGGCTCGCGTTTCGTGTTACGCATCCTCGCTGAACAATCATCGGCGCAAATCAACGCTAAAACCCGCCACGCGCTCATCCTCGGCGCAGGTGATGCGGGTGCGCTCGTCGTCCGCGAATTGCAAAAAACCTCCCAACTCAACCTCATTCCCGTCGGCTTTCTCGACGATGACCCCGCCAAGCAGAATCACAACATCTACGGCGTGACCGTCATTGGCAAGATCGACCAACTCGCAAAGACCCTCGACACCAAACAAGTGGATGAGGTCATCATCGCCATTCCCTCTGCGCCGGGGCATATCATCCGCCTCGTCAACGACGAATGCCGCAAGCGTGGAATCACCTCGCGCATCATCCCTGGCTTTTACGAACTCCTCGGCGGCAAGGTCAGCGTCAACCGTCTGCGCGAAGTGGACATCTCCGACCTTCTGCGCCGCGAACCCGCGAAAATTGACGACCGTCTCATTGGCTCAATCTTTGGCGGCAAACGAGTTTTGGTCACAGGCGCGGGCGGCTCCATTGGTAGTGAACTTTGCCGCCAGATCGCGCGTTGGAATCCAACTGAACTCGTCCTGCTCGGTCATGGCGAGAATAGCATATTTGAAGCGCTCCAGGAATTCAAAGATGATTTCCCCACGCTCAACATTCAGGCGGTCATCGCCGATGTCCGTGACCCGAACCGCATTGAAGAAATTTTCAAGCAACGCCAGCCGCAAGTTGTTTTCCACGCGGCGGCGCACAAGCATGTCCCGCTGATGGAAGCGAATGTCGAAGAGGCGGTCACGAACAATGTGCTCGGTACAAGAAATATCGTCGAAACAGCGACCAGGCATCGGGTGGAGAGACTCGTGCTCATCTCCACCGATAAAGCCGTGCGCCCCGTCAATGTCATGGGCGCCACCAAACGTCTCGCCGAGATGATCGTCCTCGACGCCGCACAGCGGGAGAACCTGCCCTATTCCGTTGTGCGTTTTGGCAACGTGCTGGGCAGTCGCGGTAGTGTGGTGCGCACGTTCAAAAATCAAATTGCGCGCGGCGGTCCCATCACTATCACGCATCCCGACATGCAGCGTTATTTCATGATTATTCCCGAAGCCGTGCATCTCGTTTTGCAAGCCGCGTCGATGGGCACGGGCGGCGAGGTTTTCATGCTCAACATGGGCGAGCAGGTTCGCATTCTCGACCTTGCCGAAGACCTCATCCGCCTTTCGGGGCTCGAACCGTATCGCGATATTGATATTCAAATCACCGGCATCCGCCCCGGCGAAAAACTGCGCGAAGACCTGCTCGAAGACGGCGTGGACTTCGAACGCACCGAACACTCCGAAATTTTCCGCATGTCGAAAGAGGAACATGTGGATGGCGCTTCACTGGCGCAAGCCCTCGATCAACTCGCCGATCTCGCGCTTCATTCCCGGACCGATGACCTGATCCAGACCATCAACCATTTCCTGCCCTCAGGCTCGGTGCAGTCATGACCGAGGTTACGCTCACCGAATGGAATCAATTCCTGACGAAATTCCCCGACGCGCATCTCTTGCAGATGGGCGAATGGGGCGAATTAAAAAAGGGGTTTGGATGGAACCCCGTTCGCGTTGTTGTAGAGAATACTGGCGCTCAAATCTTATTCCGTAAGCTGCCGCTGGGCTTTACGATTGGGTATGTTCCGAAAGTGAGCAGTTATCAGTTATCAGTGGGCAGTGAACAGTTTTGGAACGAGGTCGATTCGGTCTGCAAAAAGAATCGGGCTGTCTTCCTTAAAATAGAACCTGATGTATGGAGCGAAGAATTCCTCATTCCTCATTCCTCATTCCTCATTTCTAAACATAACATCCAACCCCCACGCACTATAATTGTTTCAATTAATGACGACGAAGAATCTATTCTGTCCCGAATGAAACCCAAGTGCCGCTACAACATTCGCCTGGCTGAGAAAAAAGGCGTGACTGTCCGCGCATGGGACGACGTCTCTGCCTTCCACGAGATGATGACCGTCACCGGCGGGCGCGATGGTTTTGGCGTGCATTCCAAAGAATATTACCAACGTGCCTACGAACTCTTCCACCCGAAAGGGACGTGTGAACTTCTCGTCGCTGAATTTGAGGGGAAGCCATTGGCAGCCCTTATGGTTTTTGCACATGGGCATAGGGCGTGGTACGTTTACGGCGCGTCGAACAATGAAGAGCGCAACCGTATGCCCACCTATCTCTTGCAGTGGGAAGCCATTCGCTGGGCGAAGGCGCGCGGCTGTGAAGAGTACGATCTGTGGGGTGTCCCTGACGAGAATGAAGAAACGCTCGAGTCCCAATTCGAAACACGCCACGACGGTCTGTGGGGCGTCTATCGCTTCAAACGCGGCTTCGGTGGTCAACTCAAACGCGCGGCGCAGGCGTTGGATAGAGTTTATAATCCTTCACTGTACTGGCTTTACACAAAGTACGTGATGCGTAATGCGTGATACGTAAAACGCTCTTTACGAATTACGAATCACGCATTACGAAACACCTTATATGACCTCATCCTCCCAACCCTCCCAACTCTGGAACCAAATCATCTCCCAACTTCCCGACCCGCACTTCCTGCAAACCTACGAATGGGGACAGGTGAAGGCGAAGTATGGCTGGGTTCCCTATTATGCCGTCTGGACGGAAAAACAGTTTTCAGTCATCAGTCATCAGTCAATGGTTACTGATAGCTGGTCACTGCCCACTGATCACTGCCTCGCCGCCGCCCTCATCCTCAAACGCCAGATCATCTCGCAAGGATTCGCCGCGCGGCTCTCCATCCTCTACGCTCCCAAAGGTCCGCTCATGGATTGGGCGAATGAGTCCCTGCGTAAGCGGGTGTTGGACGATCTGCAATCTTTCGCGAAGAAGCAGGGTGCGATCTTCCTGAAACTAGACCCTGATGTGGCGCTGGGACGCGGAGTCCCTGCCAGCGTGGATGAGGTCACAGAAAACAGCGGACAGGCTGTGAGGTCCGATTTGAAGCGCAGGGGCTGGGTGGAGTCGTCTGACCAGATCCAATTCCGCAATACGGTCATGGTCGATTTATCCGCCAGCGAAGAAGACATCCTCATGCGCATGAAGCAGAAGACGCGTTACAACGTGCGATTGGCAGAGAAGAAGGGCGTCACCGTGCGCGTAGGCAATTTAGAGGATTTGCCGTTGCTTTATAAAATGTATGCTGAAACTTCTGTACGAGATGGCTTTGTGATTCGTGATGAAGAATACTACATGACGGTTTGGAAAACGTTCATGCTTGAGAATTCAATCTCCAATCTCCAATCTCCAACTGCTACGCCTCTCATTGCCGAAGTTGACGGCGAACCCATTGCCGCG
>JAUXWL010000404.1 GCA_030680155.1 Anaerolineales bacterium | reverse complement strand
GCGAAGATGCCGATCAGCAGAGCCAGCACGGTCAGGGTCAACGTCACCGCATTGGCAATCGAAGAGGCGAGTCTCCATGCCGAGTCTTTGTCGTCTTTGGCGAGCAGGCCTGTGAAGGTTGGAATAAATGCTGAACCAAGCGCGCCGCCCGCCACCAGTAAAAATAAAGTTTCGCTGACGCGGTTGGCGGCGAAGAAGGCGTCCAGTGCGGGCGATGCGCCAAACGTCCGCGCCACCAAAATGCCGCGCACCAGCCCCGCGATCTGCCCGAGGATGATGGCGAACATCACCGTCCCTGCGGCGCGCGCGATCTGTTGATTTGCTGTTGATTGTGTCATGAGTGGCGCGATTATACCCAGCGCGGGCAAAAATTGTGAATCTTTGTAAGGCGGGAATCACAATTTTGCCCGTGGGCATTATATAATCCCGCTGGGAGAAACCATGAAAAAAATATTGACATTGCTCTTTGTGTTCTTGATTTTATTAACCGCATGTGACGCGGCAACCACCGCGCCTCCGACTCCGCTCAAACTTGTTCCTGCCACCGAGACGCCAGTGCCTCTGCTGGAAGTGATTCCGATTCCCATTGGCTACGGTTCGAGCGGAGGTTGGTACGAGTTGTATTTCACCGACCCGCTCAGCCCGCTTGCATCCACACGGACAGGCGGCATTGACATCCCCCTCGCCCAAGCCATCGACTCCGCCCGCCTGAGCGTGGACATTGCCATTTACAGCCTGAGCCTCAACAGCATCCGTGATGCGCTCATCCGCGCCCATAAGCGTGGTGTAAAAGTCCGCATCGTGATGGAAAGCGACAACATGGATCGCACCGATCCGCAGCGCTTGAAGGAAGAGGGCATTCCCATTCTAGGCGACCGCCGCGCAGGCTTGATGCATAACAAGTTCGTCATCATCGACAAATCGGAAGTATGGGTGGGCGGTATGAACTACACTGACTCGGGCGCATACACCGATAACAATGTCATGATGCGCATCCGCTCGGTGAAGATGACGGAGAACTTTGTAAAAGAGTTTGAAGAAATGTATGTGGACGATAAATTCGGCGATGCGGTTGTGCCGGAAACGCCGCATCCGCGCCTGACGATTGACGGCACGGATGTGGAAGTGTACTTCTCTCCCGATGACGGCGTGCAAGTCCGCCTTGTGGAGTTGGTCAACGCGGCCCAGCAAAGCATTTACTTCATGGCGTTCTCGTTCACGTCTGACCCGATCGGGCAGGCGGTCCGCGAGCGGGCAGTGGTGGGTGTGACCGTGGCCGGGGTCATGGACAATGAGCAGATCAACTCGAACATCGGCACAGAGTTCGATGCGTTCAAACAGGCAGGCCTGGATGTGTACCGTGATGGGATCGACGGGCAGATGCATCACAAGATCATGATCATTGACGGAAGCACGGTCATCTTCGGTTCGTACAACTTCACCAACAGCGCCGAAACCCGCAACGACGAGAACCTGCTGGTCATTCACAGTCAGCAGGTGGCCGCGCAATTTATGGTCGAATTTCAGCGGGTGTACGGGGCTTCACAATAGGCTGGGATATTCGCGTTTTGGTTTTGTGGCTCTCCCGTTTCTGGCGGGATTGAATTTCAAACAGCAAATCCTTTGCCACGAATTACGCGAATTTTCATAACTGCTCAGCCATGTCGTTCCCCAAAGGGGACGCTGTGCGAGGAGGGCTCTTGCTCTTCCCGACGAAGCAATCCCGTGCGGCAAGGAGACTGCTTCGGCTAGGAACAAGAGCGCCTCGCACAGCGGAACGACATTGCGGGAAGTTAATTATTTACAGACCCTAAATCCAAAACTGCGAGGCAGCCCCTCGCAGTTTTCTTGCCAGCAATTCCAAATCTAAAATTGTGTAGAAGGCAAAGATGCCAAACCTTAACGCAAAGACGCAACGCCGCAAGGCTTTTTTAGGATTGCCCCTGCGTCAGATGGTACTCTTGCCGATTCCGTCGGGGAAAGGTCAAAATCTTAGCGTCTTGGCGGCTTTGGGTTGAGATTGTTAGATTCAGATTTGGAATTGCTGCTTTCTGGACGAGTTCCTTGAAACTACGTAAGAGCCAAGCGCAATTTGTGACCGCGCTGGGTATAACTCAGTATAATCGTTGCGAGGAGGGCGCTTGCTTTTCCCGACGTCTGTCCTGAGCCTGTCGAAGGGAAGCAATCTTCAGGTAATGGGCAGGTTGCTTCAGGCAAAGAGCAAGAGCGCCCTCGCAACGACATGTGGAACAAGGAGAATTTATTATGCAGATTAAGAGAACTCAAATCGGGTATCTTGTCGGTGGTGGATTGAAAGAGAATTTCCGCGTGCGGTTGACGGTTTCACCGCAGGAGATGCAGGAGGGGGCGTTTGTCGTGATCCAGAGCGGCTTGTGGAATTACTACGGCATCGTCACGGACATCAATCTCGGCGCGACGGATCCGCGTTTTGCAGACGAGCAGACGGAGGTGCGTTTCCCTGCGTACATCGCCAAGGCTCTGCATGGACAGACGTTGTATGCGAATCTTGAGGTGCTGCCGAATTTGATGCTGGAGGTGGGTCCCGAACTTGGCACGGCAGAGTATAAAGATTGGCAGGAAAAAATTGACGCAGGCTTGAAAGATGCGCCGCGCATTTTGCCCGTCAAGAATATTCCGCCGCACCATGCGGTGGTGTCGCTGGCGAATGAGGGTGATATCGCTGAAATTTTCGGTGACCCGAACAAGGACGGCAATTTCATCATCGGCTACACGCGCGAGCAGGGACATCCCGTCTGCGTCAATTTGGATAAGTTCGTCCAGCGCTCTTCGGGGGTGTTCGGGGCGACGGGCACGGGTAAGTCGTTCCTGACGCGGCTGGTGCTGGCGGGGTTGATGAAGCACAATCAGGCGGCGGTGCTGGTGCTGGACATGCACAACGAGTATGGCTTTGACGATGTGGCGTCAGACACGAAAAAAGCCGTGAAGGGATTGAAGACCCTATTCAAGGGCGGAGTAAGATGCGTTGGCTTGGGAGCAGGATCCACCATCAGAGGCAACCAGGTTGACTTTAATTTGGAAATCTCCACGGGTGATATTTCCACCTCTGATATTGAAACGCTTTCACGCGAGTTGAATCTGCGCGAGACGACGCCCACGATTTTGAATGCGTTGTACACGACGTTTCGGGATAAATGGTTTGCAGAATTTCGGGGGATGAATCGGGACACAGTTGTTTTTGAAGATGATAGAGGAAAGAAGAAAGAGGAGCCTGCGGAGGGAAGTGTTGCCAAGTGGGCGTTGACGAACGGTGTGAATGTGATGGCGGCGGAGGCGCTTCATGACAAACTGCGACGGCTGTTCAGCAAAACCTATATCGCCGAAGGCAACCCTGCAGCGGACTCGGTGGCGCAGATCATCCAGCAGTTGGAGGCGGGACATCATGTGGTCTTGTCGTTCGGCGAGCATGAGAGTGACCTGGATTATCTGATGGTGTCGAATTTGATCACGCGCAAGATCCGCGCGGCGTGGGAGAAGAAGACGAATGAATTTAGAACTCATGGAATGTCGGAACCGAAGCCGTTGATCATCGTGGTGGAGGAGGCGCATAAACTGCTCAACCGCGAGATGGCGGCGCAGACGACCTTTGCGACCATAGCGCGCGAACTGCGCAAATATTATGTGACGCTGTTGATCGTGGACCAGCGTCCGTCGCAAATTTATGATGAGGTGATGAGTCAGTTGGGCACGCGCATCAGCGGCTGGCTGGGCGATGACCTCGATATTCAGGCGGTGCTTTCGGGTCTTTCGGGGCGCGAATCCCTGCGCGGGATGCTGGCGCGTTTACAGCCGAAAGAAGAAGTCCTGCTGCTCGGTTGGGGCGTGCCGATGCCGTTACCTGTAAGGTCAAGAAGGTATGACGAGGCGTTTTGGAAGGAGATGGGGGGAAAGGGCAAGAGGAGTAGTGAGGAGATAAATAGAGAATTAGGGTTTGGAAACCCATAAAATTGCAATGGAAAAAAGGTTATAAATCCTGTATACTAGCCATAGACAAGCGCCACTCGCCACCGAACCCCGTACCTAGTGTACGGTGAGTCTTCCACAAGGAAGCAGTTAGGAGCGGGGGCGTTTGCTTTTAACTTGGGACTGTGCCGATGGACGCCATTGCCAAATATTAAAGCGGGTAGTGGACGGAGAAGTAGATTGTTTGAGGGTGTACCAGCCCAGCCGTTTTTGAATATGGGCAATCAAAGCCAATTTTGCGGGGCTTTCTTTTGAATCGTTCCATGAATAGCCAAGCGCGCCAAGCAAAACGTCGGTTAATTGCAACAAATCTTCTTTGTGAGACTGGCGTGGTTCCACCCCGCGAAGTGGGGCTACACTTGCTAATTTCATCCAATAGCGATTTGTCACAATTCTTAGAACTTCAAGGCGATTTTTCTTGCGGTTGTTTCTTTCGTCGGTGTAGAGCCAGTACAGGTTTTCAGGCTTGATATTTCGGCTGACCAGTTGGTAATAGAACTTATAAAAGCCAAGCTCTTGATCGTTTTTGTGGAATGCGCGGTAATCTAAAAGGTTTGTATCTATGACGATGGAACGAAGCCCTATATTTTTATTTCGGAAGAAACAATCCACCCATTCATAATATCCCATCAGTTTCGAGTTTGAAACTTTTGTCCATTTGAATTCGGCGGTCATGTTGAAATCCTGCCGAACTTTGGACAGGCTTTCCCG
>JAUXWL010000345.1 GCA_030680155.1 Anaerolineales bacterium | reverse complement strand
AATTTGCGCTGGGGGAACGGGCGGCGGAGTATATCCCGCTCTCGCCGTTCTCGAAGCGCTGAAGAACAAACATCCAGACGCTGAAACCTTGTGGGTGGGTGGTGAAGGCGGCATGGAGGAGGAACTCGTGAAACGCGCGGGTATCCCGTATCGTTCCGTGCCTGCGGCGGGTGTGCATGGCGTTGGCTTGCGCGCGCTGCCGCGCAACCTTGCCAGGATCATTCGCGGCATTTTGCAATCGCGCCGCATTCTGCGTGAGTTCAAACCTGATGTGCTCTTCTTCACGGGTGGTTTCGTCGCTGCGCCGATGGCGGTGGCAGGTCGTAATATTCCCATCGTGCTGTACGTGCCTGATATCGAACCCGGTCTCGCGCTCAATTTCCTCGCCCGTTATGCGGATGTCATCACTGTGACCGCGCCTGACTCGAAAAAATATTTCCAACGCCCCGAGCGGATTCGACTCACCGGCTATCCGCTTCGCTCTGACCTTTCAGCCTGGTCCCGCGAAAAAGCGACTGGCCACCTCGGGCTGGATTCTGCCAAACCCGTCCTGCTCGTCACTGGCGGCAGCAAAGGCGCGCGCTCCATCAATATGGCAGTTCTGCATCGCCTGACAGATTTGCTGGAGATCGCGCAAGTCATTCACATCACAGGTTCACTGGATTGGCAAACGGTGGAAGAAGCCGCCGGGAAATTACCCGCCGAGTTGAAGGCAGGTTATCATGCCATGCCCTACCTGCATGAAATGGGCGCGGCCCTCGCTTCGGCCGATCTGGTACTTTCGCGCGCAGGCGCATCATCGCTGGGAGAATATCCCTTCTTTGGCCTGCCCGCCGTACTGGTTCCCTATCCGTATGCGTGGCGTTATCAAAAAGTCAACGCCGATTACCTGGCAGGGTATGGCGCTGCGGTCATCTTGCAGGATGAATTATTGGCAGATACACTCTTCCCCGTGCTGAAGGACCTGTTGCAAAACGAACATAAACGCGAAGCCATGCGCGCCGCCATGCAGAAATTATCCAATCCCAACGCGGCGGATAAGATCGCCAGTCAATTGGTGGAACTGGCAGGAGTACAAACCGTATGATGAGCATTGTCTATCTCTTTTGGATGTACGTCATCCTCTTTGCTGTGATCGGCGCCATGCGCGGATGGGCGAAGGAATTGTTGGTGGTCTTCAGTGTCGTTACTTCACTGGCGATGAACCTTCTGCTGGAAAAATATATTCCGCTGGTGCGCGACTTGCAGGACCCCAAATCCCTGTTTTGGATTCGCACCCTCATTTTGATCGCGCTGGTCTATTTCGGCTACCAGACCGTTTCCCTGCCGAGGCTTGCCTCCAAGGCGGCGCGTGAGCGTTTGCAGGATGCCCTCTTCGGCGCGGTGTTGGGCGGTATCAACGGCTATCTTGTGGCAGGTACGTTGTTGTATTACAACCATATCGCGCAATATCCCTACCCAAAGATCATCGGCCCCGCCACCGACCCAACGATCCTTGAGGTCATCGGGCGCATGATGAACTACATGCCACCGCGTTTTCTGGGCGAGCCTGGCATCTACTTCGCCGTCATCATCATCCTCATCTTCATCATTGTTGTTTACATCTAACGACAACCTAACTATTTAACTGCCAAACTATCTAACTATGACTCACATCCATTTCATCGGCATCGGAGGTTCAGGGTTGTCTGCCATCGCGCGCCTGCTCAAGGAGAGCGGCTGCGAGGTGACAGGCTCTGACCGCGCGCTTTCATCCTTTGCCGCTGATTTGCAGACCATGGGTGTGCAAATCTTTATCGGACATCATCCCCGCAATATTGCAGGAGCAGATTGGGTCATACGATCCTCTGCCATTGGCGAGGACAACCCCGAGGTCCAGGCGGCGAAGCGGGCAGGGATTCCCGTCTACAAGCGGGCGGATTTCCTCGGTCAGTTAATGTCTGAAAAGACGGGCATTGCTGTCGCGGGTACGCACGGCAAGACCACCACCACCGCCATGATCGCGTGGATGTTGTACTCCATGCAGCGCGACCCTTCTTTTATTGTGGGCGGCACACTCAACAACTTGAAGGTCAATGCCCATGCGGGCAAAGGCGACACCTTCGTGATCGAAGCGGACGAATATGACCGCATGTTCCTCGGTTTGAAGCCGCGCATCGCGATTGTCACCAATCTCGAACATGACCATCCCGATTGCTACCCGACTTTTGAGGATATGTATTCGGCGTTTCAGGACTTTGTAGATCTGCTGCCCGCCGATGGTACGTTGATCGTCTGCGCGGAAGATGAAGGCGCGGCAACTCTGCTGACCCATGCGCGCCGCAAAGGATTGAACATCATCTCATATAACATTCAAGGCGAGATGACCATCAACAGCCCGCAGTGGATGCAGGCGCGTACGTTCACTCCCAATGAACGCGGCGGTTTCGATTTTACTGCCATGAATAACATGGGCTCATCTGCAGAGGTGTCTGTTTCTCTGCAAGTGCCCGGCGAACATAATATCCGCAATGCATTGGCGGCCTTGTCTGTTGCTGCGACATTGGGCTTGCCTCTGCAGGAGGCGGCGGATGCGCTCGGTCAATTTACCGGCACAGGCCGCCGCTTTGAAGTGCGTGGTGAACGCAACGGTGTGACGGTCATCGATGATTATGCCCATCATCCCACCGAGATCCGCGCCACACTGGCGGGCGCGAAAATGCGATACCCAAACCGCCGCATCTGGGCGGTCTGGCAGCCGCACACCTACTCGCGCACGCAGACTCTTTTCCTTGAATTCTCCCGCGCCTTTTCCGATGCGGATGAAGTTCTGGTGACTGAAATCTACGCCTCGCGCGAACCGAAGCAGGATTTCTCCTCTGCCGAAGTGGTCAGCGCCATGCCGCATTCCTCCGCGCGTTACGGCGGCTCATTGGTAGAGACGACCAAATATCTGCGCGAGAATCTGCGCCCCGGCGATGTCGTCATCGTCCTCTCGGCAGGCGACGCTGACCAGATCAGCGCTGACTTGATGAACGTGTAGCCATGGCTGACGAGAAGAAACCCGCGCTTCTTTCTGCGACCGAGGTGATTGCCCTGCCTCCATTGAAGATGGTCCTCGTCCATGCAAAGAACGAGCGCGAGAATGTCCTCAGCGCCGTGATTAAATCTGCCGCGCCGCGCGAGGAGCAAGTCCAGCCGCAGGCGTTGAAGAAGTTGATCGCGCATTTGGAGAAAAAATGAGATCGGTACTGCAACATTCATGTTGCCTCTCGCAAGATTTATCTTGCGGTACGGTTGTCTGAAGAATGATGATTATGACTAAAGATCCTCCCGCCATTGATGTGCTGCGCCGGAAGTTTGGCGATGCCGTGCAGGAACATGCCGTTCTTGCGCCGTATACATCCGCGCGCATCGGCGGACCTGCCGATGTATTGGTCACGGTCAAATCGGCGGATGAATTGGCAGACGCCATGCAGTTGATCTGGGAGCATGACCTGCCATACTATATCCTCGGCGGCGGCTCGAATGTACTGGTCAGTGACAAAGGCTTTCGCGGCGTGGTGGTTTTGAATCGGGCGAAGGAAGTGCGCTTCGATACCGGCGACCAGCCCCAAGTCTGGTGCGAAGCGGGTGTGGTCATTGCGAATCTTGCCAGGCGCTGCGCATCCAAAGGGCTGGCGGGACTCGAATGGTCAGCCACAGTCCCCGGCACGGTGGGGGGCGCGGTGTACGGCAATGCAGGCGCATTCGGCGGCGAC
>JAUXWL010000327.1 GCA_030680155.1 Anaerolineales bacterium | reverse complement strand
CGACATTCTGCACCTTGACATGATTCGAGGGCGTTCAACCAGCTTGAATATTTTTCAAGAACATCCGGTTCTGTAGTTCGAGCCAGGTTTTCAAGTTGATGCGGATCGTTTTTCAAGTCATATAATTCAATAAAACCATCTGGATTTTCAATATAGGTATATTCAAGAGTACGCAATCCCGCACGCTTTGGAAGGCCATCAAATGTCTCGAAGAAGATGCCATAAAACTGACTCGTAAGACTGGCTGACGCATGAAAAGAAGAGTTGCTCTCCTTTTCATCAAGAGTTATATAAAATTCCAACAAGAAAGCGCGCCGCCAATCTGATGGAACAGGGGATTCTTTTAGCACACCTGCAAAGGACCTGCCATCTATAAATTCTGGAGGAACAACGCCAGCCAATTCCGCTATCGTAGGCGCTAAATCAATGCTTCCTGCAAGAAAAGGTGGAATACTTTTGTTCTCAGGAATATCAGGGCCACGTATAACAAACGGCACAATAATATCCTCTTCATACATGGAGCTTTTTCCATATACCAACCGGTGTTGACCCAAATGCAATCCCTGGTCAGAGGTAAATACTATATAGGTGTTTTCGATCTCACCAGTTCGTTCAAGGGTATCAATAAGATCGGCAAGCATTTCATCCACAGCTTGCATTGACCTCACTCTTTGTCGGTATATTTCATCAATCTTTAGAATATCCGCCTCGGAAAGCATGGGGTTGGCGGCTATATTTGCAGGTTTATCACTTACATCCTCCTCATTGAAAGAGATTGTTCGAGGTGCGGCAATATCTGAGAATAGTTCCGCATGCCGCTGCGCTGGTGTGGCAGGTTCATGTGGTGCAAAAGTGGAAAGATATAGAAAAAATGGGATATCATCACTGGATGCCCTCTCAATAAAATCTACCGCCTTCCTATTCATGACATCTGTAAAATAATATATTTCCTTTGGAGGGTATTCAACCAATATCCCATTTTCATTTAAAACATAATCATAGCCATCATAGGCATTTTTTCTTCCCGGACTTACCCACTCCGACCAGCCTGGCGGGACGTACGTTCGATCTTCACGGAGCGGGTATTCGTTGAGATATTTTCCCATTAGAGCTGTCCGATACCCTGCCGCCTGTAACCACACTGGCAAGGTGGATTCTTCAAATCCAGATTCATATAGTTTCTTAAAACCACCATACGGGGCAGTATTATTATAAACTTGATGATTATGGGTAAATTGTCCGCGTAAAATATTCATGCGAGAGGGACAGCAAGTTGAGGTGGAAATCAGAAAATCATCCACAGCAGTGCCACGTCTGATTAACAGGTTCTGAAGGTTTTCCATATAGGCTATCGTATTTAATTTCAGATCCAAATCGTCTGCCAGGATAAAAATAATGTTGGGGCGATTCTCCATTGGCAAGACCTCAACTTGTGATATATCATTTACACCACAACTAGAAATCAAAAGACTTGCCAGCAACACTATAAAAAAGAGGCGGGAAAACAAATTCATTTGGTTGGTATCCTTTCCCATGTAAACTACCTCATTCACCCAGATCATAAATCACATATCCATCCCCTTCAGCGAAAACTGGAAAGTCTGCCAATTTTTCCTTGAGGAACGGCTGGCGGGCGAGGTCGTTGAAATCGGTGACGATGAACAGGTCTTTTTTTGCGGTAATTTCAGCGAAGAATACTTCGTAATCACGCTGTCCGCCACGCAAGCCATCGCGATAGAGCAAGTCGCCGTGGGTGGGCCAGGAGGTGGTGTTCCTCCAGCCCCAGTAGGCCAGGCGTGAACCGTAATCCTGCGTCAGCCCGGCAAGATTATACCCTTCCACTTTTTCGCTGATCTCAACCCACATTCCAGCATCAGGGCGATAGTCCACGGCGTTGAGTAGATTGCGGGTATTCCAGACTGAAGCGAAAATGCCAAAGAACAGAAGGCAGAAGGCTGCAATGCGGAGAAAATTCGTGTTGGTGAGTTGGGCGAGTTTGGTAAGCAGAAAATCCGCAAGCGGGGCGATGGATAAGGCCACAATCGGAATCAGCGGCAGGGAGTAATAGTCGTGGGTGGAAATGTGATAGTTAAAGTAAATGCCAAAGACGGCGTACCCAGCCCAAGGTCCAAGAAGGAAGCGGCGTTTTTTATCGTCAAAGAAAAACAAGCCGAGCAGGGCAAACATCAAAACGATTCCGCCTGTCACAAGATTGAGCATGTTCACCCAGCCAAGATAATAGGACGGGCTAAGATACAGCGCGGGGATGAAACGCCCGCTGAACTGCTGACCGAGATAACCTGCGATGATAATGCCATAGATGAGATAGCCCGCCCCCGGCAGGATGCCAAGCAGCGCCATGACATACACGCGCGGATTTTTGAGCGCCTCTTTCATGGACCCGCGGCTGAGTGCCGCTCCCAAGCCTCCGCCTGCCACGAAGAATGCGGCGGGGAATTTGATGAAGATGGCGAGTCCGCCAAAGATGCCCGCAAGGATCGCCCACATATAGGACGAAGGCGCAAGCGACCATTCATATACCGCCCATAAAAAGATGACGATCAGCATCGTCATCAACGGATCGGGTTGGAAACTGCGGCTGGCAATAACGGCATACGGCAGGAGCAGGTATACGGCAGTTGCGGCGAGCGCCCCATCAGTTGAAGTGAGCCTGCGGGCAAGGAGAAAGAGGAAGATGCCGCCGATGACCCAGAAAGCGGATGAATACGCACGCGCCACCCAAAGCTGTTCGCCTGTCAATTGATAGGTGGACGCGACCACACGCTCGAAGAACTCAGGTTCCACTGAGGCGCGGAACTTCCATTGTTGGACGGCAAAGGATTTTTCCCATGATGGGACGTCGGTGCGGGTTTCGTAGTACATTCCACGCGCCTTGAGCGCCGAGAGCATCTGCCGCGTGGAATGGAATTCGAGCGGCAGGTCGGTGATGTCGAATATGCGAATGGCAATACCGAGGGCGAAGATGACAAGCAGGGCTATCGTCCGCGCGGCACGGGATGGGAAAAAGGATGTTTGTGATTGCATAGGGCGGTGTTTATTGTAACGTAAATTTGAGGCTCGGGTTTGGGCGCAGAAAACAAAAAAGTGACCGTCACCCTTGGTCACTTTTTGTATCGCGCTTCGCGTTGTTTCAAAATCGCTTCTCGTAGTTTCCCCAATCCCAGTACATTCAAAATCCCAGAAACGAGAATATTCGTCCGTGCCAAAGCCGTGGGCGGATGGAGGAACAACGCCCGCATCCATGCCCCCAATGCTTTGGCGGGCAAGCCGCCATCGAGCAGGTAACGGGCGTCCACGCGGTGGGCGGATGCGCCGGCGCGATGGCGGATTTTGGCAAGCACAGGCGCGAGATTTTCATCCTGCGAAACCAATTCCAAAATGCGGAAGGCTTCGCGCCCGAACTCGGCGGCTTTGGCGCGGTTTTTCGCTTCGGCGTGGTAGCGGGCAGATGCCCAGGTTTGATCCACATGCAGGATGTGTCCGTGTTGGGCAATTTGAATCCAGAGGAGATGGTCAAGCAGAAAATGGAAGGCAGGATTCAAGCCGTCCGTTTTTTGCAGGGCCGGGCGGCGCATGAAGACGGCGGGCTGGCCGATGATTTGAAAGCACAATAAATCTTCAAGCGTGAATTGTTTGTACGTCAGGGTGTTGAAGGTCTGTCCATGCTCGTCCACGGCGAGCATGTTACCGTAGACCAAAACTACATCAGGGTTTTCCTCAAAGACCTTCACCGCCGCGCTAACTGTGTCGGGTAGATAATAATCGTCGGAGTTGAGCCAGGCCACAAGGTCGCCGGAGGCGTGGGCGAAGCCTTTGTTGATGGCGTCCGCCTGTCCTGCATCCTTTTCGCTTGCCCAATAGTTTATTTTTCGTCCAAGCGGAAGTCCGCTTGATTCCACAGCATATTTTTTGATGATCTCCACACTGCCATCGGTGGAAGCGCCGTCCATGACGATGTATTCGATGCGCGGATGATCCTGATTCAAAACCGAAAGAATGGTTTGTTCAAGATATTTCGCCTGGTTGTAAGAGGGGGTGATGATGGAAACAAGAGTCATTTTCTCAAATCATACAACACATACCCGTCGCCTTCTGTAAGGATCGGGTACTCGTTCAAAATCGTTTTCAGATCGGGTTGTTTATCAAATTGACCGAACGCAGTCACCAGGAAATAATCCACGCCTGCGGTTAGCTCTTCAAATTTTTCAGCGTTGTTTTTATCGGGGTTGCGCACTTCGCTCAAGCCGGTGGCAAGGGGCCACAGGCTCACCTTGCGCCAGCCATACATCATCAGGCGATAACCATAATCATGCGTGAGCGCGATCACCTTGCCATCCGTCGGCACGATCTCACCTACTTCACTCCAATAGGCAGGCTCATGCCGAAAACTTTCCGCGACGAGAACAGACCTCGCCACATAAGCATGGTAGCCGATCACCGCCACCACCACTGCGACAAAACCCACGCGTCCGACTCCGCCGATGCCTGCCACTCTTTCAGTGAGCGGATGCAACACCATGGCCAGTCCCAGCGCAACGATGGGAATCAGTTGAATATGATAATAACTATGCGTATACATCTGGAAAGGCAAAGTGAGTCCGTACAGCAGATACCCGACCCACAAACTGACCAACAGCCAGCGCATCCGCGGCGGAGCAATGAAGGCGCCTGCCACACTGGCAAAGATGACTGTCAGGCCGAAGAGCCTGCCGACAAACACCAGCCATTGATTATAGAAATCACTGCTGGAGATGAGTTTGATAAGCGCCACCGTCCATGAGAAGAAATATTCGGTGGAGCGTCCCTGATTGAGAAGGACGTAAAACAAAAGCGCGGGGACGACCATCAATGCTGCCATCACCCACACCTGTTTGGATTTCCAAAAATCTTTTCCGAGCGTGAACAAGACCAGCGCAATTGCCGCCGCGCCTACGAAGAAGGCGATCACAATTTTTACGAAGGCTGCAAAGCCGAGGAAAATGCCCGCAAGGATTGCCCATTTCCAAGTCTCTTTTTTGGAGTCAGACGACTTGCCGTCCTTTGCAAGAGCAAGCTCCTGCACTCCAAATTCCTCCGACCACCGATACAGGAAATAAATGCCGATCACAAATGCCGAGGTCATCAACGGGTCAGGTTGGAAGGAGCGGCTCGCTTCGACAGAAAACGGCAGGATGAGGTAATACGCCAGCCCGAGCAGCGCCGCCCACGGAGATACAGCGCGGCGCATCAGGTCAAAGAGGGCAATGCCTGCGGCAAGCCAGAAGAATGTCTCCCAGACGCGCGCTACGACAATGGTCTCGCCCGTGATGAGATAGGTATATCCCACAATCGATTCGATGACGGGTGGTTCATACTTCCCAACTGAGTTTGCAAAGGAGGCGGCGAGGTTTCTTTGCTCATCTGTGGCAGAGGGCAGCACGGAATAATAGATCTCGCGCGCAACCAGCGAATTACGCAACTGCCGCGAAGGGTGAAAATCCAATGGCGGGTCGGTGATGTCGAGGAGACGGAGGAGTCCGCCCAGGGCGAGGAGAATGATGAAGAGGGCAGACCAGATTTTGGGCGTTGCCCTGAGCGAGTCGAAGGGTCGGGGTTGAGGCGCAGTTTTCATTGAGTCAAATCAGAAGAGGGAATTGTAGTCCACTTTTGGGAAGACGGTCAGCTTGCCGCCGATGGTTGCGTCGAGCGCCTTGCGTCCCGCTTTTCGATAGGCTTCGCGCGCCATCAGGTAGCCGACTTCGGAGGTATCAAGATCGGGCAATTGCCATTTGACACCCTTGCCAAAGTAATTGGGCATGAAGTGGTTGGGGTCATCACCTTCAGAAACGACAGTCTTGTTCGCATCGCCCTTGGATGCGAAGTTGTGATCGACGCCGATGAGGATGGCTTGCTCGATGCCCATGTGAAAGGCGAGTTGCAGCGCAAGGTTCGTGACGGTGGCGCCCTCCCACACCCGTCCGCGCACATCGGGAGAAAATTTGGGACCCGTGTAGGAGGTGTAAACAAAGGTGGGAAGCTGCGATTTTTGCAGGTGCGGCTTGAAATGACGATGCGACCGCCATGCAATAAACCTGGGAATCGCAAGCGCGGTGAAGTCATCCACGAATTGTTCCACAACCAGATCATTCGTCACACAAAGGTAGGTGGTGGAGAAACCAAATTCGGGGAAGGCGAGATATATACGATTCATCCCGAACGTGATTTCGTTTTTAAGTTTACCTAAATCGGTCTGTTTTAATGATGGTCCATTGCCGATGATGAAAGCGCGTTTGCCTTTGTGAACATCCTTGAGCGCAGCGAGCCGCTTGATGCTCTCACGCCGCCAGGGATGAAAGTAAGCGGCCGGAAGTTCAGGGATGCGGCGAATGGCATCGTAGCCGTCTCGCGCAAAATGCCAGAGAGGTTGGGGAATCATTGATTTGAGGGTTTGTTTCATGCCGGGAGGAATTCTTTTCGGGCAAGGTATAGTGAAACAAGGGCGATCAAGTTAAGGAACATGAAGAGGATATCCACCAGCCCAATTTGGTCGAAAATAGTGAGGATGATATTCAGCAGAAGGACGGTGACAGCCAGCCAATACACCAGTCTCTTTCTTGTGCCCAATTGAAAATAACAAAACAGCATCAGGGCAGCATCGCCAAACATCGCAAGGGCGTAGAAGACGTATAGTGCGCCATTCCCTCCGTTTCGCATCAGAGAGCCAACGCCGAACACGGCGAGGATCACTGCCGACAGCAGGAATAAATACCGTGTTACTTGAAATGCGGAGAGTTTCATTTTATTCCGTGCTTAATCGCGCTGTTGCGCCGCCATCCACGATCATGGCTTGACCTGTCATGAACGACGCTTGTTCATGGTCGGCAAGGAAATAAATGGCATGTGCAATCTCTTCAGGAGTCCCCACGCGCCCATTGACCGTCTTGCGGGCGAGGTTATCCAACCTTTCCTGCACGTCGCCCTGACCGACATGTCCGCGACCAAGTCCCGCGCGGAGCATGGGTGTATCCACTGCGCCGGGCAAAATGGCATTCGCGCGGATGTTATCGGGAGCAAATTCAATCGCCATGGCGCGGGTCAACGCGAGCAACCCGCCCTTGGAGGCCGCATACGCGGCGATATTCGCGGAAGTCTGCACGGCATGGACGGAAGAGACATTCACAATCGCGCCGCCATTCCCTGCTTTGAGAAGCGGATACGCCAGCTTGACGCCCAAAAACACCGAGCGCAAATTCGCCGCCATGACCGCATCCCACTCCTCGACGGTTGTTTGCACTAATGGTTTGGCCACCTGCAATGCGGCATTATTAACCAAGGCATCGAGCGTGTCGGTGAACGCTTTGGCTTGTTCAAAGATGGCTTCCATATCTTCGGGGCGTGAGATATCGGATTTGATGAAGAGTCCATTTTGCGGGAATCCATCACCAAAGTCATTTCTATCCACGCCAATGACGCGCCAGCCTTTTTCAGAGAAGAGGGTAACGGAGGCCCGTCCAATACCGCCTGCCGCGCCGGTGATGAGGATTGTCCTATTCATGTTTCAAATTCCTTGAATCGATACCCAGCCCATCCAGCAAATTCTTGATCGTGTTCCAATGCACACGCTCCCACGCCGCAGGGCTGGAGTTGGAATTGTGCGGCGCAAGCATGACGTTATCCATTTTCAACAGCGGACTCTCCAACGGCAGCGGCTCATGTTCGAAGACATCCAGCGCCGCGCCTCCCACCTGACCTGAGCTGAGCGCCGCGACCAGGGCATTTTCCTCCACGATGGGACCGCGCGCGGTGTTGATGAGTATCGCAGTTGGCTTCATCTTTGCCAGTGTATCCGTGTTAATAAGGTGATGGGAAGTCGGGTTAAGGTCGCAGTTAACCGAGACGAAATCGGAATTCGATAATAGAAATTCGAGATTTGTCATTTCGATTCCCGTTTCACCGACAAAAACATGATCCACATCAATAATATCCGTGCCGAGCGCTTTCATACCAAAGGCGCGCGCGCGGCGGGTAACTGCCTTGCCGATATTCCCCACACCGATCACACCCAACGTGCATTCGCTCAACGCCATGCCAGGGATTTTCTCCCATTCACCGCGTTTCATCGCCGCATCCATCCACGGGCCGCGGCGGGCGAAGGCGAGCATGTAGCCAAGAACCGTGTCTGCGACGGGGGTGGTAAACGCATTCAGCGTTCGCCCAAGGCTCACCCCAAAACGGGAACAAGCCTCAGCGTCGATAGAATCGATCCCCGTCCCCCATTTGGAGATGACCTTCAAGCGCGGGGAGCAGGCTTCGATCACGCGCGCGGTATAGCGGTCATCGCCGCAGATCGTGCCGTCGAATTGACCTGCGTACTTCAACAGGTCGTCCTCTTCCATGCGTTCCTGCACAGCGGGGACAATCAGTTCAATGCCATACTCCGCCAGCACAGGGCGGAAGCGATCCAAAAAGGGAATCATGTAAGGAGCGGTCATCAAAACAACTGGCATAGTAATCCTCAATTACAAATTTTATCCCGGATGAAATCTTCCGCATCTGTGGACAAGGTTTCTTTCTCAGAAAAATCGGACATCACCTGACAAACCCGCACACGCTGTACCTTGTCTGCGATAACCAGGTTGGTGATTTCGCGCATCCTACGCATGTCGCCTCCAGCCGCATAGGCCTGCAAAAATGGCATCCACTCCAAGGTGTCATTGGGGTAGTGACCATTGTCCAGGGCTTCATCCAGCAGCAGTAAAACATTATCCCAAGCGCCGCGCTGACGGGCAAGGTCTGCTTTTTGATAATAGTAACACCAGCCATGTTCCGGCTCATCTCCAAACACAACCGTGGGCGGCTGCGCTGATTCTCCCTCTGTGACGACTGCATCAAGCTGGGAATACGGCGCCACCAATACCAGGCGTTCCGCATCCCATTGGGATAGTTCGGGCGCATCACCGTTGATAAAACGGACGCATCCGTTCGGGTGGGTTTGGATCATGAGCAGGATGCTTCCATAATTGCGTTCCAAATAATTCCCACGCCGCAGCGGGGCTTCGATCCCGCCGCCCGTTGTTATTTTATTGATGGCATCACCCGTTAATATGGCGGCGGGTAATTTTACAACCAACGGATTCGCATCCTGTTTTTCCGGATAATAGATCAGGTTTGCAGGTCCCCACGCAAAATAATCCTCGCTCATCGGGCTGCCCGGGTATGAGACAATCAGAGTCACGCCTTCTTCGATCTTTGGCGCGCGCCAGGCCGCCTGCCACCAAAAATTATTGGTTGCATTGGTCTCGTATGCCACCTGAACCGCCCTGCCATGATGCGTCAGGACGGAAATCCCCAGGAGTAAGGCGATGCCCATATTTCGCAGCGAAGCGCTGTTGATCTTATCAAGCAGGGATGAAAATAAGATTGCCACCCCCACGGAAGACGCCAACGCATAACGGGAATATTCAGGAAAAACAACACGACGATTCACGAGGATCACGGGGATTAATCCCGCAACGATCATGATCAGCGCCGTCCATACCTGCTCACGCATCCCGCCTGGACTGCTACCTGCCGCTGTTTCTTTATCTTTTCCCCCGCTGTCACGCAAAAACACAAAAAGAAAAAACAGGGCAAGACACATTAGCGCCAGTCCGACAAAAGAATCGCGCAACCGCAGGGAAAACCCAAAGAGATTGAGAGGGATTGTCCATGCGGTGGTCGTCACATGGAATACATCCTGAAGAAGAGAAATCAACCATCTCAAGATCGTCAAAGGCGCTGAAAAAGCCAGCGAGAGCTGCGCGCCCACATCTGTTGCCTGACGCTCGGCTTCAAAAAAGAATAGCCGCCAGACCAAAAATCCGCCCGCGCCGACGGCGAGTGGCAAATAGGCGCGAAAGACAGACCACAACCTGTCAGAAATGGACACGCCGTCTTTGCGAAGCGTCAAAATGGCTACAACCGCAAGCCGCAATGCTTCAAAGCCGAGGAAATATTCCACCAACCCAAGATACACCCAGGCCAGCGCCACAGACGACAAAATATAAATCGCCTTCGACCAGATTTTTTCGGCGCGAACCGCCTTCACCGTCAGCATGAGAGAGGCAATCGCACAGGCAAGGCTGAATATCTGCGATTGATAATCTATCGGGTTAACCTGAGAAAGGAAACCAGGATACACAAGGAACAAAAGCGCCGCCACCCAATTATTAATTCCTCTGTGAGACCAAAGCTGGTCCAGCAGCCACAGCAGCCCGATGGCGCTCAAGACCCTCAACACAAAGGCGCTGAGGTGATAATACAGCGGGTTCATCCCAAATATCGAAAAAGCGGCTTGCATCACATATCCGCGCAGGGGACGGTCAACACGGAATACTTCATGAAAGAAATCGGCTCCGCCCACCTGACCAGCGAACATCAAATACCAATCATCGTTGATGTAGCCAAGCTGGTTCACCAACGGCAAATATGTAATAGCGCCAAGGATGATGAGGAACAGGACACCCCACCAGAATGGACTGAATTTTTGTTTAAGTGTTTGCATGTTGTTTTGTCAGTACGCAAGATTTATCCTGCGCCCACTGCACGCCACGCAAGATGAATCTTGCGCTACATCCTTTTCCTCATTAAAAAGTCGGTGATCTCGAAATCCAATTCTTCGTCAATATCCCAGGCTTCATCGGCGTCGATCTCGAACATCAATGGCGCATCGCCGATACGATGTTTTTTACGTTCGAGATTTTCACGCGTGAAAAGATAGATGCAGGAATTTTCCTCGTACACGGGCGGGAGGTCTTGCGTTTGAATTAATTCCAGCGGGTTGTGGTTGATGGCGCGTCCGTCCTGAAAATACAGGCGGGTTTGCAGGCGCGTGACTGAAAATAACGAATCATACTTCGGGTAATCAGCCGTGAATTTTTTGATGGCGTTTGAAATTGTCTCCGCTTTCAACAACGGATTCGTGCTATGGGTTTGCAGGTAAAAATCCGCCTGCACCTGCGCGGTGTCGTAGAGCAGGATGTCGTTCATGGGGACATCGTCAGCGCGGAGATGCTCGGGGCGTGGAATCAGCATCACGTCAGGGTGGAGGCGGCGCACGCCGTCCATCACCGGCTCGGAGTCCGTATCCACGATCACTGTGTCAATTTCCGGCACGGCGATCAGCGTTTCCAAAATATGTTGAAAGAGGGGTTTGCCCGCGAGCGGGCGATAATTTTTACCAGGCACGCGCTGGCTGTGATGGCGCATGGGGAGGAGGGCGGCGATTTTCATGCGTTTATTTTATCGCAAGTCGGATTGGCAATCCGACTTACAACGCGCGCGTCATTTGCCACTGCGAAAGCGACTCGCGCTCCATGCCGACCTGCTCGAAGATGAAGCCCATCTCTTCGGGATAGATGGGCGAGACGTGCCAGA
>JAUXWL010000322.1 GCA_030680155.1 Anaerolineales bacterium | reverse complement strand
GAGAAACGCGGAACGCGAACCTTGCACTGCTTTGCCGTTCGATTGCGCGCGCATTTTGAGAGCGCCGCGCGCAAGGCTTCCATATTTGATTTCAAGATCGCGCAAATATGGGAACGTGGACGCCAGCGAAAGTTGATCGCCATCGCCCGCGTAGATGCCAGACATGAGCGGCTCGATGAGATTCTCATACGCTTCACGCCCCAGCCGACGGCTGACAAACGAGCCGAGAGATTCATCTCCGTTGAGGCGATGCGGCGGGAGCAGAAAATCGAGCCCCATGCGCGTTTTGCCAAACCATGAGATCAGACGCGAACGTAGGATGGATGAAACATCCGAGGGAATCATCATGGCGAGACCTTCGGGCAACGGGAGCAGGCGACCTTTGTTGAGAACGTAGGTGTTCTTTTTGTTTTGGTTCGTGCCATGCAATCGCTCGCCAAGACTGAGTTCCTTGCACAGCGCCACTCCCCAGGGTTTGGATGCAAGGAAGGTATCGGGTCCGCCTTCGATGATAAATTGTCCATCGTCGAAAGAGACACGATCCGTGGTGATCTTGCCGCCCCATTGTGAAGCAGACTCGATCAGGGTGATGTGCGCATTAGGGATGTTTTTCTGCGCGTAATACGCGGCGGAAAGACCTGCGATCCCGCCGCCGATGACTATGATTCGATTCATAACCAGTTTGAATCCTTTGCGGTCTTGCGGATGAGTTCAGCCAGCCCAGCGACCATTTGCGGTGCGGTGTGAACCATTTCGATGCGCTCCAATTGCACACTTAGAGACCTGGCTAATTTTTGATAAACAATATCGATGTCGTACAGAATTTCAACGTGTTCGCAAACGAAGCCGATCGGGCAGAGCAAAATGTGTTTTTTACCTTCCGATGCAAGCCTTTCGATCACTTCTCCTGCGTCGGGTCCGAGCCAGGGGATGGTGGAGATGGCGGCGGATTGAAATGCAAATTCATGCGAATGGGAGCCGAGCTGCTCCATGACTGCAGAGACAGTTTCGCGCAGTTGCATAGGATAGGGATCGTTCCATTCCAAAATCTTTTCGGGCAAGCTGTGCGCGGTGAAGATGACAGGGACATCATTGCGAATTTCTTCGGGAAAGCGTTTCAACGCATCACGCACACGATTTGCGAGCGCATGGATATATCCCGTTTGCAAGTGCCAGTTTTCGATGCGAGAGAACGCAATCGGTGAGTTGGCTTCTTCAAGCCGTTGATAATACGCCCCAATGCTCATACGCGAGTAATGCGGAGCCATCACCACGCCGACGGCTTTGTCAATTCCTTCCGCCTGCATATCCGCCAGCACATCCTTGATGAAGGGATGCCAGTGCCGCATCCCCACATAGGCTTTGAATTCAATCCCGTTTGCGTTCAAAGCGGACTCGAGCGCTTCTGCCTGCGCCTGCGTTTGTTCCAAAATGGGTGAACGTCCGCCAATCTCGCGGTAACGCTCGCGCACCTCGTGGATAATCTCTTGTGAAGTGGGACGATAGCCGCGCACATCCATTAAGTATGGTTCGACCTCATCCAAGTTGTTGGGTCCGCCGTATGCCATTACCAATAAACCGATCATAAATGTGGCGCTCTCCATTTTTTGATAATATGTTTAAAAGGTGGTCTGATCTTATTTTTGTTGAACGGATACCAGCCGATTTCCGCGCGGACAGCCTGTTCTTTCAATTCAGTTGAACCCCA
>JAUXWL010000304.1 GCA_030680155.1 Anaerolineales bacterium | reverse complement strand
CGGTCGTTGTCAAGCTAGTTGTCGCCTGAATGTTTGAATTCATGCTGCCATTTTGAGTCCTGAATTAACCTCCTTTTGAACGATTTTTTTGGTGATGTGTTGATCCGGGTTTAAGTGAACAATACGAACTGGCAGCCAGTTTCTGGTGACGCCGCTCCAGCGCCCTGGGTGCCTTTTCTTCGCTTCTTCGTACACGTTGATACGCTTCTGTAGCAACGCGGTGTCCAGGCCCGCATGGCGCTCTGCCGGGGTAACAAAGCGGATGGCGCTGTGACGATGTTCATGGTTATACCATTGGACAAACTTGCCGCCCCACTGCCTGGCAGCAAGAAGACTTTCAAATGCCCGGCTTGGATAGGCTGGCCGGTATTTCAGCGTCCTGAATAGCGACTCCGAATAGGGATTGTCGTTGCTGACTGCCGGGCGGCTGAATGATGGCACCACGCCTAATGCCTGCAGGGTAGCCAGCATTGTGGAGCCTTTCATTGGGCTGCCATTATCAGAATGCAGCACTACCTGATCAGGTGCGATGTTTTCCCGTTGGCAAATATCGCGCATCACTTCGCTGGCCAGATCGCTGCTTTCCGCATCATAAATCTGCCAGCCAACGATTTTGCGGCTAAAAATATCCATGAACAAATACAGGTAGAAATAGTTTCCCAACACCAGCGTGGGTAGATAAGTGATGTCCCAACTGAACAATTGGTTGGATGCCGTTGCCGATAGCGCACGCGGCTTGTGGCGCCGTTGTGCTGGCCGTTCCGCGCCGCGATGCCCGAGCTGGTTTGCTTCTCTCAGTGCGCGGTAAATGGTTGACTCGGAAGCGATGTATTCACCACGGTCGGCTAATCTGGGAACAATCTGGCTTGGCGGAAGATGCCCAAATTCGTTTGAATTCACGACTGTCAGCAGGTGCTCGCGTTCCAATTCACTGAGCTTGTTTTTGGGGAATTGCACTCGCATTGGGCGTTGATCTCCGCGTAATTTGCCGCTCTGCCAGCGTTGCAAAGTGCGTTCACTCAGCGAGATCACCGCACAGGCCGGACCTTGGCGCGCACCCGCAACAATGGCCTCTGCCACCATATCCATGACTTGGCTGCGCTCTGCGAGAGAAGTCATTTGACCTCGTCCTCCCAGAGCGCGCGGAACTTTTTTTGCAGGATCAGCAATGCTGCCGCCTCCGCCAATGCTTTCTCTTTGCGCACCAATTCACGCTTGAGTTTTTCGTTTTCGTCTTTCAATGTACGAATTTCACGGATGCCTGGCGCCGCTTTTCCATCGGCACAGAAAGCCGTTTTCCAGCTTGTCAGATGATGGGCAAATAATCCGTTTTCACGGCACCACGCATGCAGGGGCTCGCCTGACAAACCATGGGTTTCATGCAACGCCACCAACTGCTGCTCGGCATTCCAATCCTGGGGGCGCTTCTCTTTTGTCGCCGATACGCTTACTTTGCTCACTGCTTTTCTTTTCATCCAATTCTTTACCGTATGGCAATTGACGCTTAACTCTTCCGCAACCGACTTCACGGTCCGTCCATTACGCGAATATACCTTGATTAACGCCTGCTCGATAAATGCCTCTGAATATCGTAATCCCATTGTTGCCTCCATGCCTCAAAGTTAATTTTTTGAGGCGACAACTAGCCTGACACAGGGGG
>JAUXWL010000303.1 GCA_030680155.1 Anaerolineales bacterium | reverse complement strand
CGTACGTTCAATGTGATTGATGACTTCAACCGAGAGACGCTGGCGGTTGAGATCGATTTGAATCTTCCAGCACTCAGAGTGATCCGAGTGCTGGAGCGCATCGCTGCCTGGAGAGGCTATCCGGCGAAGTTGCGAGTGGATAATGGTCCAGAGTTTATCGCCACAGCGCTGGCGGACTGGGCAGAAAGCAAGGGAATTGCACTGGACTTTATCGAACCAGGCAAGCCGATGCAGAATGGTTTTGTTGAGCGATTCAACGGCAGTTATCGGCGAGGTGTTCTGGACATTTATGTGTTCAGGAATCTGACAGAGGTTAGAGAGGTAACGGAAAACTGGCTCAGGCAATACAACGAGGAGATATCGCACGACTCACTGAACGATCTAACCCCAGTCGAATATCGACTGTTTCACGCACCGGAAACCTCAAGTTATGCGTGGACCTAAACAGGGGGAGTCGACAGTTACTGCCCGAGACTCATGATGGCATCGAACACGATTTCTGTTCCATCAAGCAGCAGCAGAATGTCCGAGTCCACCATGCCGTAGTGGTAACCCGGCTGCGGCCGACCCAACAGGTTGACCAACGCAACGGGTAACGAGCGGTAAGTGACCTCCTGCTTCAGCGGTTGACCCATCTGCCAGCGCTTTACCTGACCTGGGGGAATGCAGCCATTGTTCTTCTTCGCCAGACCAGGTGGGCAACGACCCTGACGGCTTTCTTCCCTGAAGTAGTCGCGCACGGCAATTTTCTGATGGTCGCCAAAGTGATTTCCACTGTGGTTGCGCTCTGACTTGTTGTCTATCTTGTCATTGTCCTGATTGCCGTTGCCTGCGTTGGCAGCCATAAGCTGGCTGGGCATCAAGAGCCCAGTGACGAGCAGGACGAGGACAGAACGAGTGCTGAATGTGGAGAATTTCATGGGTGCTCACCTGGCTTGAATGTTGGGTGCTGAGAGGGCTCGGTTACAGATCATCATAGGCCGACTTTGCAGGGAGAACTGTGCGGAAGGACACTTCCTTGATTGCTTCCTTGGCCCCCGCTTTGTTCTTGGCTCACCGGCGCGATGCCGCTCCCTCCATGGCCATCTATACTGCTTCGAAAGCAACGAAGTTTGCTTCATATCTCATAATGAGATATGTTGCCTCCCAAGGAAGAAGTTACATGCACTTGATCAGCAACAGGATGTTGTTGGATTTCGCATTTGCATATCCTGACGCGCACCTGCCGTTACAGGCGTGGCGTCGGCTGATTGAATGCACTGCATTCCATTCATTTGCCGATTTACGCGCGGCGTTCAACTCGGTGGATAGAGTCAAGAATTTTTACGTCTTCAATATCGGTGGAAACAAGTATCGCGTAGTTGCCGCAATCCATTTCAATCGGCAAAAACTCTACGTGCGGCATGTGTTCACACATTCGCAGTACGACCACTGGAGGCCCGACGATGCTAATTCTCAAAGATCTCATTGATCATTATTCGGCGCTGTGTGCACAGGTGCCCCTGCGTCCGATTCGTAACGAGGCAGATCATGGCCGCGCAGTCGCCGCGATGAACTCCTTGCTGGATGCTGGCGTTTCCGATGAGAATCACCCTCTCGCAGACTTATTGGCGACTCTCGGAGAGCTGATCAGTGACTACGAAGAGAAATGGCGTGTGCCTCACACGTCGCCCGCCGAAGCTCTGCGCTTTCTCATGACGCAACACGAGCTGGGGCAATCGGACTTGCCGGAGGTGGGAAGCCAGGGCGTGGTGTCGGAAATACTGTCTGGCAAACGGGCGCTGAATGTTCGTCAGATCAAGGAGCTGGCGCAACGCTTTGCGGTGTCTCCGAGTGTTTTTGTGAAAGAGTAAGAGCGACAAGATATCGTGCGTAGCAAATTCATTTCCGCACTCTCCTTGAACATTGACACTTACTTTTGCTCGGCAAACTCCTGAAGCAATTTTGGAAATGCCTCCTGAGGAGGGAACTTGTTGAAACTGTGTACTGCTCCAGTCACAGCCCATGCAAGCTTTTCATCCAGATAGGTTTCGATAAACGGTTTGAAATTTTTAGAATCTTCCAGCAGAGTTGAGCGCACATTGACGAAGTCATCTATTCCTTCCGGGCGAGTGAATAACCAACTCTTGCAGTGGTCGCAGAAGTAGTGGCGTGTGTTCCCGTGCAGTCCACCGATAACGGGACTTCCCGATGTGATGTTGAAGCTGGCGCTTGAGAACAGCGAGCTGAGACTGAAAGCACTGGACGTCATTTTCTGGCAGCCGGTGCAATGACACGCCATCGTGATCATCGGCGTCGACGTCACTTCGAATTGAGTTTTACCGTAGCGGCATTGGCCGCGCACTATCAATGATTCAAAGGTCACAAGCAAATTCTCCAATCTGGTGCGGGTTTTTCGAATTTCGGGATAGAGCAGAGCGAAAACATTTGTCGATGTATTCGGGCACTGCTGGAATTTCAGCTCTGAACTTGTAGCTCACTCAGAGACCCTGCTACTTTTTCTAGGGAACCTCTGAAAAACTCATGGTTTTTGGCATAATACCGCCACCACCCCAGAGGAGCCAGTCATGAGCCAATTGACCTTTGCCGAAGCTGAGTTTGCTACCAAGAAAAAGAAAACCCGCCGGGAAATCTTTCTG
>JAUXWL010000299.1 GCA_030680155.1 Anaerolineales bacterium | reverse complement strand
GCACCACTTCCAACAGTTCGCGTTTGCTGTTCAGGCTCATCATGTGGCTCCTCCGACAGGCTGTTCTGCCTATCGGAAAGTAACATTTTTCCTGATGCAACGTTACTTCTCAAAGTAACATTTTCCGTGATGCAATTCGCGCTATCAATGAGTCGTTCTCTGATGTCTGGGGAGAGTTTGTTGATTTGACGAACGGTGATGGTAATGACAGTGCCGGCGTGCGATGGCTGATGGGGGAAGATTCCTCGGTCGGCGCGATCCGCAACATGGCTGATCCGCCAACCTTCGGCGACCCCGACAGAATTGGAAGCCCATACTACTACACCGGTGCAGGTGATAACGGCGGCGTTCATTGGAACAGTGGGGTCAATAACAAGGCCGTCTATCTGATAACGGATGGAGGCACGTTCAATGGACGGACTGTCACCGGGTTGGGCATCACCAAGGCATCCAAGATTTACTACGAAGTACAAACGAACCTGCTCACCTCCGGGTCGGACTATGCAGACTTGTACAATGCGCTGTATCAGGGCTGCCTTAATTTGGTGGGAACATCTGGCATTACGTCGAGCGACTGCCAGGAGGTGAGAAAAGCCACCCTGGCGGTCGAGATGAATCAAGAGCCATATTCCGGATATAATCCCGATGCCGAAGTTTGCTCTGCTGGTGTGAACCCGGCTGACGTTTTCTTCGACAATTTTGAGAGCGGTTTCGCCAATTGGACTCTGGGAGCAATCTCGGGCACGAATTTCTGGACGACGACCGATCCGTGGGGACCTAACGCTCACTCGGGTACAAATGATCTCTACGCCGACGATTATTATACATCCTCCAACGCCTATGCCAGGATGACAAATGCCGTATATATTCCTGCCAACGCTTACCTGCACTTCTACCATTACTTCGACTTGGAGTCGGGTTATGATGGCGGGGTGATTGAATACAGTACGGATGGTGTTAATTGGTACGATGCAAGCAGCATGATTGACAGCGGTAAAAACTACGTTTCCCATGTAGGCGCTTTGGGACGTACAGGTTTTACTAGCGCCAGCCGTGGCTATGTTTCGACTCGACTTAATTTGAGTTCGCTTGCTGGGCAAAATGTGCGTTTTCGTTGGCGGATGGCGACCGATGGTTCGGTTTATCGCTGGGGTTGGTGGCTGGATGATGTAAGGATTTATACGTGTCCATCGCACCGCGTCTACCTTCCACTTGTCATGAAGGACTATTCTGGGGCGGCGACTCCTGGCTGGGAGACGATCGTCAACACAGACTTTGAGGGTGACTTCCCTGGCCCATGGCAAGTTTCCGGGAGCAACGGTTACCAATGGGGCAAGCGAACCTGCCGACCTTATGCGGGCAGTTTTAGTGGCTGGGGTGTGGGAGGTGGAACGAACGGTTCGGGCCTGACTTGCGGTAGCAGCTATCCTAACAACGCTAGTTCCTGGATGGAATATGGTCCGTTCAGCCTGGTTGGCGCCACAGCGGGTGACTTGAACTTCAAACTCTGGCTCAATAGCGAGCCGGTTTACGACTATGTCTGTCGGGGGGCTTCAATCAACGGCACTAACTTTTACGTCACCTGCACTTCGGGGAATACAGGAGGATGGATTGACCGCACACTGGATCTAACGAACGTCCCCACGCTGGGAAACCTGATGGGGCAGCCGAGTGTATGGGTTGTTTTGATCTTCTACAGCGATTCTAGTGTCACCTACACCGAGGGAGGCTACGTGGACGACATCGTGCTGCGCAAGTGTCCTTCGGGAGGAACGTGCCCGGCAGGGAGTTCAGCAGTGCTGCCTGGCGCCGGCAAGATAGTGGAAACGCCGATGCAAATGACGTTGCCAAAATAGCAACCGCCCGCCTCGCCCTCGACGCAAACTGCCCCATCGTCCCCACGACAGTGATCGGCGCCGACAATTTTTACAAACACTTTCCCCGCCGCCCTGATGTGACATCCGCCTGCCGCCGCCCATCCTGCCCAAGCCCGGCGAGACCCCTCTCGCACTGATGCACCAGGTCATGTTTGCGCTGGACAAAGGACTCCCCGAAGACATGCGCGCTGTATACGCCGAAGCGCCCAAGGGATTTTCGTAAAACCTGCTGTTTGCCTTCAAAAACAAAATGGGATTGGCGATTTGGTCATCAATCCCATTTTGTTTCGAAGTATTCGCAAGGCTATCTACGGCCTGACGATGTACGGTAGATAAATGGTTTTGATTTGTGGTAACTGCTCACGACTTTTTTAGAAAAAAGGCAATGGAGCATAACTTGCTATTTGACTATCGCCCGTTACCCAAACCACAGCCGCGAATTCTGCTAATTCACGCGAATTGAACTAAAAAATCAGCGGAAATCCGCGACATCGTGCCCGTAGGGTAAATTAGCGGCAAAAGGCATTGTTCATAGCAAGTTATGCGGTACTGCGAAAAAAGGTATTGTAACCAGCATGATACCAGAGACGGTCAAGAGACCGATAGAGGAACTAAGCGAGCATAACGAAATAACGTTTGGTCTGGTATAGTAATCGTATGACTATCATAAAGCACTTTGAACTGATGAAAAAAGAGTTGAATGAAAAGCAATGGCGACATTTTCTGGCTTCGGAAGCAAAGCGGATAGGATATGGT
>JAUXWL010000298.1 GCA_030680155.1 Anaerolineales bacterium | reverse complement strand
ATGAGCCAAATCACCAGAAGATCCCAGTTGACACATGTGCTCAACAAGTTCGCTATCGAATTGCGTTCCCGACTCTTTTTCGAGAATGGATAGAGCAGTATCAACGGTCATTCCTTTGCGGTATGGGCGCGTACTGGTCATGGCATCGAAGGCGTCCGTTATGCTGACAATGCGCGCGGTCAACGAGATTTGTTCGCCGCGCAATCCGTTGGGATAACCCTTACCATCCAGACGCTCGTGATGGTCGCGCGCGGCGGAGGTGACCATCTCTGCCAGCGGATGCCCGCCAAGCAATTTGCTGCCGATGGAGGGGTGGGTCTTGACGATGGCGTATTCCGCGTTGGTTAATGCCTCGGCTTTCTGCAAAATATTATCAGGGATTCCAACCTTGCCCAAATCGTGCAGGTAAGCGGCAATGCTGATCTTGATAATTTCGTCTTCGGGCAAGCCGATCTTGGTCGCCAGTAATTTGGCAAATTGGGAAACCCGCCAGACATGTCCGCCTGTGTAGGGATCGCGCGCTTCGATGATATCCGCCATGATTAGCAAAGATTTGAGCAGGGGTTTGTCAATGTTCATGGTTTCCTCTATTTTCATTTTATTCCTGTATTGAAGAATTCCTTCGTCGGCTTTTTCTTACGATTTGCGAGATTTGAGTTTTCAAAAAAGGGTAAGAATTTTTCGCCGTTTTTCCTCTATTCGGGGAGGTAACATCTTCATGGAGAATTTAACTTACATGCCATCTTTCAAATCCTGGATTCAAATCCATGCGCAGAAATTGATTGCGCTTTTGTTTTGGGTATTGTTGATTGTTGGCTATCAATGGTATGCCAATGCTAATCATCTCTCACCCTTGCAGGTCGTTCAGCAACTGCTGGACTTTATGACGAATGGCTTTTGGGGCGTAATTATTTACACCATTTTATACGCCATTCGCCCTTTGATTTTGTTTCCATCCACAGTCCTCACTCTGGCAGGTGGATTTGTATTTGGACCCGTTCTCGGCGTGCTATATACCATCATTGCGAGCAATATTTCCTCGACCATCGCATATTATATCGGGCATTTCTTCGGCGAAGGCATGTTGAAAGATGACGGCTCGGATGGTTTGATTCAGCGTTATGCGCGGCGAATGCGCGCGAACAGTTTTGAGACCGTGATGATCATGCGCTTCATCTTTTTGCCGTATGACGCAGTGAGTTATCTGGCAGGTTTCCTGCGGATCAAGTATTGGTCGTTCATCCTGGCGACGGCTCTCGGTTCCATCCCAGGGACAATGGCTTTTATCGGCTTCGGCGCTTCCATCGAGACCTTTGACGGGGCGCTGCCAAAATTGAATCCCGTCACGCTCGGGTTTTCGTTTGCAATTTTCATTGTGAGCATTGTACTTTCAAGAACATTCAAAAAACGTGAAACTCAGACTTCCGAAGTCTTCGCGGAGCACCCCCGAAGTGAAGCGGAGAGGGCTGAGACTTCGGAAGTCTTATAGGAATTTCATCATGTCAGAACATTTTTCAACGATTGTAATTGGCGCAGGCTCGGGTGGCATGACGGTTGCCATCGGGTTGGCTGGGCTTGGGCGCAAAGTCGCGCTGATTGAAGGACATCACGTTGGCGGCGATTGCACGAACGTCGGTTGTGTGCCATCCAAGACATTGATTCACCTGGCAAAGAATTTCAGACCAGGTATGAATCCCGATGAAGTCTTGCAGGAAGTCATCCGCAAACGTGACGTCTTGCGCGATAAAGAAACGGAAGAAGTGGAACATCTTGAGAATTTGACCTTCATTCGTGGTATGGCGAAATTCACCGCTCCGAAAACACTCGCGGTCACCCATGAAGGCGCAACCCGCGAAGTCACTGCCGACAACATCGTCATCGCCACGGGCGCGCGACCACGAATGATTGACATCCCTGGCTTGCCCGATGAAATGGCGCTGACCAACGAATCATTATTCGACCTGACGAAGGCGCCGAAGCATCTGGTGATTGTCGGCGCAGGCGTGATCGCCTTGGAAATGGCGTTCGCCTTCCAGAAAATTGGGACGAAGGTCACAATGTTCGCGCTTGACAGACGCCCATTGATGACAACCATTCCCGAAGCGTCCGAAGCCATTCAAGCGGAACTCGATAAGCGCGGCATCACACTGTACTGCGGCACGGTGGCAAAGGCGTGTGATGTATCCACACATTCATTGATCCTGAAATCTGGCGACGAAGAAATCACACTCACGGGTGTGGACAAGGTTTTAGTTGCAGTCGGTCGGGTGCGGAATCTCGACTCACTCGGACTGGAGCAGGTTCAGGTCAAGGTTGATCCGAGGCTGGGAGTTTTGGTCAACTCGTTTGGGGAGACGAATGTCAAGGGCGTGTACGCCATCGGCGATGTGACTCCCACGTCCGCTTTTACGCATTCAGCCAACGCGCAGGGACGCAGAGTCGTCCAACGAATCGCATTTCCATTTTTGCCAATCGCGAAGAAGGAACCAGTTTTTCCGAACGCGACCTTCAGCGACCCCGAAGTGGCAACGGTGGGACTGACGCAACAACAACTCGCTGAATATTGCCATCCGCAAATCATCAAGCGCATCCGCGTGGACTTCAAGGATCACACCGACCGCGGTTACACGGACGGAATTGAAAATGGCTTCATCATCGTGGACGCTGTTCGACTCACTGGACAGATCTTGCACGCCACCATCGTGGGACCGCGCGCTTCGGAAATGATCTCGTTTTTCACGCTGGCAATCAGCCAGAAGATTTCGCTGTACAAGATTTATCGGCTGGTCTTTCCGTACCCGACGTATTCGAGCGGCATTTTGAAGGTGGCTGATTTCTTCATGCGCGATACCTTGCCAAATCTTGGAAAAGAGTTGGCGGCGTATATGAAATATCGTTTTGCGAAACCCTCACCCTAACCCTCTCCCAATGGGAGAGGGGACTCATGCTCCCTTCCCCCCTCGGGGGAAGGGCTGGGGAAAGTGCCCCGAAGGGGTATGAGGGTGAGTATCTTGTCACATAAAAAAATTCAGGAGAAAAGAAAATGAAACGTATCGTATTTTTGCTTGTTGCATTCACCATGCTATTGGCGGCGTGCGCGCCTGCATCCCCTCTCCCTTCGGGAGAGGGACAGGGTGAGGGCGCTCAACCAGCGGCAACCAACCCACCCGTCGCAAATGACGCGCCGACTGTTGTCGCAGGCGCATTCGATATCAACAACTGGGACAGTGTCCTAGCCGCCGCCAAAGGTCAGACCGTCAACTGGTATATCTGGGGCGGCTCGGACAGCATCAACGCCTTCGTGGATAATTTTTATGGCAAGGCGCTCAAAGAACGCTATGGCATCACGCTCAACCGCGTTCCGATTGCAGATACAGCGGATGCGGTCAATCAAGTGTTAAGCGAGAAGCAGGCTGGCAAAGAAGTTGGCGCAGTGGACATGATTTGGATCAACGGTGAAAACTTTTTCACCTTGAAGCAAGCCAATTTGCTCTATCCCGATTGGGCGCAGAAAATTCCCAACAGCGCATTGGTCAATTGGGACAACCCTGCCATCAATCTCGATTTCGGTCATCCAGTGGATAATCTTGAAAGCCCGTGGTCATCGGCGCAATTTCAATTCGTCTATGATTCTGCGCGCATCAAAGCCGATGAACTTCCGCGTTCCTACGCGGATTTGAAAACTTGGGCGTGCGCTCATCCTGGTCGCTTCACTTATATCGCGCCTGGACCTGGCGGCTTTCTTGGCACGCGTTTTGTCAAGGGCGCGTTGTATGAACTCAGCGGCGGCGCGGAGCAGTGGCAGACGTTCGATCAAGCCCTTTGGGATAAGTGGTCGCCCGAACTGTGGGCGTATCTCAATGAACTCGAACCCTGTCTCTGGCGCAACGGCGAGACCTACGCAAAAGATGAAGCCGAATTAAAAAATCTTTTCGCCAACAACGAAGTGGATTTCAGCATGACCAACGACATCACGGGCGCAGGCACGGGCATCGCCGCTGGTTTACTCCCCGCCACCTCGCGCGCCTTTGTCTTCGACCACTACATGATTGGCGATTTCAATTATGTTGCCATCCCGCGAATTGCATCACGGAAAATGTTACTTTGAGAAGTAACGTTGCATCAGGAAAAATGTTACTTTCCGATAGGCAGAACAGCCTGTCGGAGGAGCCACATGATGAGCCTGAACAGCAAACGCGAACTGTTGGAAGTGGTGC
>JAUXWL010000297.1 GCA_030680155.1 Anaerolineales bacterium | reverse complement strand
GCACCACTTCCAACAGTTCGCGTTTGCTGTTCAGGCTCATCATGTGGCTCCTCCGACAGGCTGTTCTGCCTATCGGAAAGTAACATTTTTCCTGATGCAACGTTACTTCTCAAAGTAACATTTTCCGTGATGCAATTCGCTAGGGGATAAGTTGTTGCGGTACGGATATAATGCCCACGGGCATGATATGACCGCGCTGGGTATAAACCGCGTAAGGCGAGATATTAATTCAACGGCACAACACATTCGGGACGGTCATTGCCCGGTTTGTTGACCAGTCTTGAAACGGGGTGCGCGGACATCCTGTCAGCGGGGAAGGGTTTGATGAGCGGGAGCAGGTTTTCGGGAGTCTGAGGCGCAGGGTCGAGCCATTGCTCATAATCCTTTGCATCCAGGATGACGGGCATGCGGTTATGCAGTGTGGACATCAACTCGTTTGGTTCGGTGGTGATGATGGTGCAGGTGCGGAGTGTGCCGCCGTCGGGCGAGCGCCATTCGTCCCATAAACCTGCGAAGGCAAATGGGTTGCGGTCTTTCATGTGGATGAAATATGGTTTTTTTGTTTTTTCGCCGTATTGCGCCTTCCATTCGTAGAAACCATCGGCGAGGATGAGACAGCGTTTGTACTTGAAACTGCCGCGAAAGGACGGTTTCTCTGCAACCGTTTCGCCGCGCGCGTTGATAAGTTTGTTTGCAATGGCGGGGTCTTTTGCCCATGAGGGAATCAACCCCCACACGAAAAAGTCTGCTGTATTCTTTGCGTCATTGGGGACGGCGAGTATGGGCTGGGTGGGCGCGATGTTGAAACGCGGCGAGAATTGGGTTGGGAAAATAAAACTGCCAAACGCCTCTTGTAATTCGGCTGGGTCAACGGTAAGGGTAAAACGTCCGCACATGAGATGCTCCTTTATTGAACGATGGAATACCCACGGTCACAAAAAGCGCGTTTTGTGACCGCGCTGGGTATATCAGTCTTGCTGCCCGACATTGAAATAAAAGGTGGCGCCTTTGCCAGGCTGGGATTCGAACCAGAGTTTGCCTTTATGTACCTCGATAATACGCTTGACGATGGCAAGACCAACCCCGGACCCCTGCGTATTTACATCCAGTTTGTTGAATAATCCAAAGACGCGATCTTTGAATTGCGAGTCTATGCCGATGCCATTATCCTGCACAAAAAAGCTTGGGTTATTTTGCTCATCCATCACTACGCCAATGCGGATGCGCGGATCAGGCTGGTCGCCCATGAACTTGACAGCATTGTCCAGCAGGTTTTGGATCACCTCCACCAGACGGACGCGGTCACCATAGAGTGTGTGTCCTTCATCTGTGAATTCGATGTTTACTCCCCGCGCTCTTACCTGTCCCTCGACCATTGCCAGCGCCTCGCGGACGATCTCGTTAAATGGGATTTCCATCGGTTCGTTGATGACTCTGCCGATGCGTGAAAGTTCCAGCAGGTCATTCAACAGGCGGTGCATTTTTTTCGCAGCCTGCTGAATGCGTTCAAGGTCTCGTTGGAATTTATCGAATTTCCCTTCACGCGCATCTTTGTCGAGATAACTTAGAAAACCCGTAATGGTCACCAACGGAGATTTGAGGTCATGCGAGACGGTGTAGGTAAAGCGTTCCAACTCGGTGTTCTTTGCTTCAAGTTCCGTGATTAAGCGCTCCCGTTCGATCTCCGCTGTTTTTCGCTCGGTAATGTCGCGGGCAATGCCGATGGTGCCGGTCACCTCCCCTTGTGAGTTGCGGATGGGCGTTTTGGTGGTTTCGATCCAGATCCGTCTGCCGGTGTAATCCTGCAAGATTTCCTGGATTTCCTTCCTTTTTCCGCGTTGGATCACATCCAGATCATCCTGACGGTAATGGTCTGCGAAATCCTTTTGCCAAATTTCGTGGTCGAACTTTCCGATGATGTCTTCGTATTTCAACCCGCATAGAATTGTAAATTGCTCGTTGACGGCAATGTAACGGCTGTCCAGGTCCTTGAGCCATGCCATATCTGGAATATTGTTGAGGATGGCGGTCTGGCGCAGGAGGGTTTCCTTGAGCAGTACCTCCGCTTTTTTCTGTTCGGTAACATCCTGCACCGCGCCGATGATCCCAGCCAGGCGATTCTCTTTTTCATTCCAGATCGGGTGGGCAAAGATATGTTCCCAACGGATCTCGCCATTCTTCGTGATGGTTCTGATCTCCGAATTGATCACATTCTCATTTCGCAGAAGTTTTCGCATATCTTCTGCGTCTTTTTCAACATCCTCGGGGTGAAGATGCCCGGTCCAGCCCCCTGCGGCAAGATACTCCTCGAAATCGTATCCGGTCATTTTTTTGAACGCCCCCGCCACCCAGATCACCCGTGCGGTTCCATTTGCGTCCGCTGCACTTTCGAAGGTGTAATCAGAACTGACTTGTGAGATTAATTTATATTTTTCCTCGCTGTGCCGCGCTCGTTCGAGCGCTTTGTACACCGTAAGTGAAGACAGATATTGCAGGGTGGCCCCCATGGGAAAGAAGACGAAACTGAGTACCCATGTAAGGATCGCAGGCCTGTTTTCATTCGGACTTATGATGCCGTTCATCTCTGCGGATACCATAACCACCCCGGCAAGCAGGGATAGCCCGGTTACACCAAACGCAGCGCGCCCGCCAAGCACAACCCCGGCGATCACGATCACAAGCGGATATCCCAGCAGATAAGACTCGCCCTGCACTCCAACACCAGTAAAGGCGGAAATCGTAAAGAATATCCAGAAAGCAGCCACCTGAAGCAAACCAGCCGTGCGAATATATCCCCGCCGCAGCAAAACCAATAGGAATATGTTAATGGCTTCGCCGACCCCGCCCTGTGTCAATGCCCGTGCAGTGTTTTCAGGCAGGAAGATTAGCGTGTACAACACATACGGAATTGGCACAAGGATCAGCCCCCACAGAATGATGTGCAGCAGATACGCAGTATGATTATCCGCTTCGTTGTCAAATTTCGGCGGAGTCAACATGTTTCGTAGAAATGAAAACATCAACCGCTCACTTTCTCAATTTCCTTGCATCCCCGTCGCGCATGGTCACGCCGATTGCATCCAAATGCTCCAATAACGCCTGCGCATATTTTCGAGTTGTGCCCAGCATATCGCGTACTTCGGCAAGCGTGATCTGTCCATTCTTTTCGATGGTTTTTCTGATTTGCTCCACCATCACATCGTAATCCGTTTTGCGGAAGATGACCTCCTGAGACACGGCCACCAACTCGCCCAATTCGATCAAGGCATTGACGACATCCTCCCCCGCCTCCGCCTGGCATTCCTTGACGCTCGGCGTGGCATACGGAGTCGCCTCGAACTTCCGCCTCAATGTCTGGACCTTGACCTGCTCCTGTCCATTGAACTTGATCTCATGCCCCGGCCGCGACACCGCTCCGCGCTGGTCTAGCAGAAAGTTGTGAACAACGAGATATGCGAGAGAAGCATTGAAGACCTTTGGCAGGAGTTTCAATTTACTCTTCAATTCCTCGCGTGGAATACCGCGCCGCAATGGATATTGTCCATGATACGACTCTGCCAGTTGCAAGATCTTTGCCTGTAACGTGTTCCAATGGGGGAGGGCGATTGCCAGCGCATCGCTCTTCGCAGTTTTCGCGCCGTCTTCCAAAGCGAGGATTTGTCCGCTTTCCAATAGCTCCCGCAGCGCAGACTCTGCCGACTCAGCTTCCAGCCGGGATTTGGCAACCATCTCTTTGATGGGCGCAGCTTGCAGCGCCAGCGCCGCTTCCAATAAAATATCCGCAGGGGAACCTTGTGCAAGTGCATCAAGCGATTTCAATACGTTTGCATCGAAGCGTTTATGCCTGCCCCTGGGTTGATGATCCGTCACAGCGCCACCGCCGAGCGTTTCACTGGGAGACGGGCGGCGCAGAATATAGCGATCGCCACGGACGGCTACGAGCGGGTCACGCAGTTCGAGTTGTACCCAGCCTTCTTCGCCCGCCTTCAATTCTTCTGTGCCAAGCAGGCGCAGGGTGGCAATCGTCTCGCTCGCGCCGACGAAGAATTTGACCTCATCGCCATGATGGAGCGGCCTGCTCATGTCCTTCAGCGCGTGGAAGCGCGCGTCGATGCGGCGCGTGGCTTGATATTGGTTTGGGTGGACAAGCACATCCCCACGTTGGATGTCTTCCATGTCCACGCCTGAGATGTTCACCGCAGTCCGCGAACCTGGGACAGCCGCCTCTTCTTTTTTCTTATGGGTTTGCAGGCCACGGATGCGGCCCTTCAAGCCTTTTGGCAAAATCTCCACTTCATCGCCAACGGATATGTGACCATCGCTCAACGTGCCTGTGACGACGGTTCCAAACCCGCTCATGGTGAAGATGCGGTCAATGGGCAGGCGCGGACGGTTGAGATCGAGTCTGGCTGGCTTTTGTTGAAGAAGGGCTTGGAGACTGGAGATTAGAACATCAAGCCCCGTTTTGGTTTTAGCGGAAACTCTGAGGATGGGCGCATCTTTTAGCACGGTCTCACTCACAGCGGAGCGAATGTCTGCTTCCAGAAGATCAAGCCACCCTGAGTCTGAAGCGAGGTCGGTTTTGGTCAGGACGATCAATCCAGCGGGGATTTGGAGCAAATCCAGAATCGCAAGGTGTTCCTTCGTCTGTGGCATGACGCCTTCATCGGCGGCGATGACAAGCAGTGCCGCGTCAATTCCCCCGATGCCAGAGAGCATGTTCTCGATGAAATCGCGATGACCGGGCACATCCACAATACCGATCTCTTCGCTGTTGGGAAGTGTGAGCCAGCCGAAGCCAAGTTCGATGGTCATCTCGCGGGCTTTCTCTTCTTTGAGGCGGTCTGGATGTGTGCCGGTAAGCGCTTCGATGAGCGTGGATTTTCCGTGATCTACATGACCTGCTGTGCCGATGACTCTCATGCTTCAATTTAACCACACTTTGGCCACAGACCGCGAAAACAAAAGAGGTGGAAACCATTTCGATTTCCACTTCTTTTGTTTTCACTTTTTACTTTTCACTTCTTACTTCTTCGCCGTCTTCTTTCCGTGCCCCATGATGCGCTGGTAGGAAGTCATCCACTCATGTACCACGTTCATCAATTCCTGCAATTGTTTTTCCGAAGCATCGGTGGTCTGGTGAATTTGGTCTTGTAAAACCTGGGTGATCTCGTTAAGAATGGTAATGCGTTCTTCGTATTTGCCCACTTCCCTGCGAATATCGCGGAAGGATTCTTCAGAGGAAAGGCCGTAGCCCGTCCAGCGTTTTTGGTCGTCGGCTTTGAAACTGACCCACTCCTGGCGCAAGCGGTCTTCGGTGAGACGCTGCATTTCGGTCACTTCATTGATGCGGCGCTCAAGTTTGGTGTTGAGTTCCGCGTAGGCATCCTGTGCCTTTTTTGCGCCGTGCGCGGCGTCGTCTAATTTTTTAACATAGGCATCGAGGTCTTCCGCTTCTTTTTGGAAGGCATCCACTTTTTCCTTCCATTCTTTCCAGGCGCGGTCACGATCGATTTGCGCGATGGATTGCTGTTCGAGGAAGTGGGCTTGCGCCTGCTTGCGTTCAATTTCGGAGGCGAGTAGTTCGTTGAAACGGTTCTCCACGTTCTTGACGCTGTCTGTGTTGATGATGATCTTCTCTCGGTTCTCATCCAGCCGTTTGCGCAGGGCGGCGACCTCTCCCTGCATATCTGCCACCCGCTTGAGGTCGTTCTTGCGCGTTTCCTCCGATGCCTTGGCCGCGAGCATCACATCCTCGTTGGAGCGTTTTGTATCCTCGATGGCGGTTTTCAAGTCGCTAAAATTATTCAGCACGCGCTGTATTTCATTCTCGCGGTCTTTGAGCTGCTTTTTTATGTCGGTGAGATTTATGGCTGTCTTCAACTGCGTAATGGTTTTTTGCAGTTCCGTCAATTCACTCTGCGCCTGTTTTGCCGCGTCGCGCTCGATGCGGTCATGCTTTTTGTCGTTCTCTTCGATCACCTTGACGATGTCGATGCGCTGTTTCGTCACCAGAGACTCGAACTGTTCCACCCGCTTCGCAGCGGGGGCGATATCTGTCACCTGTTTACTGAGGGTTTTTATCTGCTTTGAAACCGCGTTTACTGTTGTCTCAAAGGATGCCAAACGCTCGCTCAATGAAGCGATCGTCCCTTTGTGTTCGCGCTGTTGCTTGTCCAAAAATTCCAGGCGTTTGACGATCTGTTCGAATTCCATGTAGTTCTCCGAAGATATGGGGGAATTAATTGCATTAAATTATAGCACGCGCCTGTCTGTCGAGTTTTATTGCGAATTGCATCACGGAAAATGTTACTTTGAGAAGTAACGTTGCATCAGGAAAAATGTTACTTTCCGATAGGCAGAACAGCCTGTCGGAGGAGCCACATGATGAGCCTGAACAGCAAACGCGAACTGTTGGAAGTGGTGC
>JAUXWL010000295.1 GCA_030680155.1 Anaerolineales bacterium | reverse complement strand
GGCGGAGGGAAAATACTGCGGGTCGGTGTCGCGGAAGATGCGTCCGCATAGGGTGGCGAAGGCTTTGGGTTTCACCTCACGCATGGGCAACTTTTGCAATGAACACTTCAAATGGGGCGACCTTGAATTGCGGGGGCAGTTCACCGCCGCGCCGTTCCGCGCTGGAAAATAGCAGGCGCAGATTGTGTCTTTTGATCTCCCTGGCGCGAGTGAAATCCAACTCGAGCGCATGTTCGGAGAAATTTAAGACCACCAGAACAGTTTGTTCACCCGATTGACGCAGGAAGGTGAGATATTCCTTTGCCGATGGGTGCAGTGGGATGTACTCTCCCGCTTGCAAAGCAACGGAAGACTTGCGGACATGCAGGAGATGTTTGTAGTAATTCAACAGCGAACTCGGGTTTTTCTCCTGATCCAGGACATTGATGCCATTCTTGTAATTCGGATTGACGGGCAGCCATGTGGAAACGTGTGCGGGGGAAAATCCGGCATTGAGGTTATTCGACCATTGCATGGGTGTGCGGTTTTTATCGCGGGTCATTTCGGCGGTGCGGAGCATGGCTTCTTCGGGGTGTACGCCCATCTCGGTGACGATGGTATGGTAATACCATGAGCCCATCGTGTCCTTGACTTGCGAAATATCCGTCAGCATGTAGTCGGTCATGCCAATCTCTTCACCGTTGTAGAGGAAGGGCGTGCCTTTCAACGTCAGCACGAGCGCCGCGTGCAGGCGGGCGAGCTCGGTGTCGTGCAGTTTATTTCCGTAGCGGGTGTACACACGGGAACTATCATGGTTGCCCAACGTGTTGCAGCCCCAGCCTTGCCCTGCGGAGAGAGCCTCCAGTTTGCTGAGCCGCTCTTTTTGATTCTTGCGGATGTGGTCAGGGGTGAGTCCTTCCGTTTGCATCAGGGGGAAATTGAAGACCAGATGCAATTCGTCCCTGCCGCTGCCCATGAAGTCAATGTTGTCATCTTCGCCGACAAGGACGCGGTCGCCGTCGTATTCATCGAGAATGGCGCGCAGTTCCTTCATCAATTCGTGGACGCCTGCTTGTCCCCATTGGTTTTTGAACATCTCATGCCAGTATTTTTCCTTGAGTTTTATCTCTTTTGGCGTTTTGGCAAGTTCGGAGAAACGGCGCAGTTCCGCCAGATTCATGGGAACATTATGCGGCGTGAGATGCGGGTCTTCGTAGATCGTGCCGATGGCGTCGAGACGGAAACCATCCACGCCGAGGTCGAGCCAGAAGCGGCCGGCGTCCCACATGGCTTGTTTCACTTCGGGGTTATGCCAGTTCAAGTCCGGCTGCTGCTTCATGAAGTAGTGATAATAGTATTGATCCCGTTCAGGGACGTAGGTCCACGCTTCGCCGTCGAAGCAGGATTGCCAGTTGTTGGGCGGCACCCTCACCCCACTTCGTGGGGCTTCCCCCGACCCCTCTCCCTCAGGGAGATGGGAGTCAAGCCAGACGTACCAATCTGCTTTGGGATTGTCGCGGCTGGATTTGGATTCCTTGAACCAGGCATGTTCGTCCGAAGTGTGATTCAGTACCAGGTCCAGAATGATGCGCATGTCCCGTTTGTGCGCTTCGAAGAGGAAGTGGTTGAAATCCTGCATCGTTCCATATTCGGGCGCAACGTTGCAGTAATCCGAAATGTCGTAGCCGCAATCCCAGTTGGGGGAGGGGAAGTGCGGCGAGAGCCAGAGCGCATCCATGCCGAGGCTGGAGAGATAGTCCAGTTTTTCGGTGATGCCTTTGAAATCGCCGATGCCGTCGCCGTTGCCGTCTGCAAACGAGCGCGGATAGATCTGGTAAAAGACAGCGGTTTGCCACCATTTTATATTTGTCATAAGTTCCTCCCAACGTCAGGAGACGTTGGACTCCAACCTGCCGACGATCTTTACGCAATCGTGCTTGAATACTTCTTCCTTGTGAGGCGCTTCGGGGAGTTCGCTGGTCAGGTCTTGGCCTGGGAAATGTAAATTTTCGTGCAGGTCGAAGCGCCATTTTGGACAATCGGTAACATCATACACGATCCCATTATAGGCGATGAACTTTCTAGTGCCGCGCTCGCCGGTGTTGCGTTTGAGTTCGAGCATGGAGATAACTCTTTCGGGAATCATGATGACTTAAGGATCAGACCCTGCGGCAGGTTATCTTTCAGGTATTCCAGTAATGAATATATGAGAAGCGAACAACCGATCAATTCAAGCGACTCTTCGAGGCTGGCGGTCACGCCATAGATGAAACTCTTCATCTGGAAATTTGAAGCTACGTACCCGCTGACCATTTCGCCGCCGATGACACCGCCAATATAAACCGCCAGAGACATGAAAAACAGAATCTTGAACTTCCTTTCGAGATGCAGGAAGAAGTAAAAAAAGACCAACCCAAAGAGAATGACTGCCGCGATGCCGGCAACGACCCAACTGAACCGAAATACCCCTTCCGCGCCGACAATCGCCTGCATTGGCTTGATCAAGGTCTCATGTAGTGATGAAGCCTCATCGAAGGCAAGAAACAGGTAGATCAGCGAAAGTCCTGCCCAGAAATAGCGGTATTTATCCCGAATTGAAAATTTCCATACACTGATCAGCGCAAATAATTGCGACGGCAGGAAAAGCAGGAGGGCGTTGAAAAAGGTTGGAATATTACTTTCCTTGTCGAGATAAAACGAATTCATGAGATGGTCGAGCCAAAATTCATGCCACGTGCCACGGATGTCGGCAACTCCGAAAAATCTGACCTTTTGACCGTAGATGCTAAGCCCAACCAGGACGGCTGTAGCCGCCAGTAACCAAATGAGAATCCTTTTTGGATTAATATGTATCGTTATGTTTTGATTTGTCATGTAAACCTCAAGAGGAATTATATCTTCGAAATTGTTTCCCAATTATGGGGCAACTACTATGTGCGCGTCGCTGCGAAACCGTTCCAATTTATCCTGCAATCGAACAGCTTTCATGCGTTCTCCTCCATGTCGTTACCAATATTGTTTCATTAACTCGGTTGCCCATTCGGGTTGATGCACTTTCTCGCGCGGGAGGAATTCCTGCATGACAGGCTTGATGTCGAGGACGGGCGTGCTGTCGATTGCATCCAGTCCCTGCACATGCAGTTGACGACCATCCGGCTTCAGAATCTTAACGATGGTTGCTCCCAGACGATTGGGTCTGTTCTTCCCTCGTTGACTGAAAATCCCGACCTTGGGCCAATCTATGTTGTTGCGCGGGTGACGTGACCCTGTTTCGATCCTGGCATCCTCGACGAGATGGAAATAATAGATGATCTCGGCGTGCGAGAAACTTTCGATCTCGAATAGGGCGTCTTCGGGCAGGGACGGGTCCAGCTCGATAACAGAGACGATCTCTCCCCAGTTATCATCCTCCACTTTCTTGCGGATGTTTTTTACGGTTGCAATCGGGGTTAGAGTGATCATTTATATCTCCTGGTCATAGCTCAATGGAAAACAATTTCAGGTCAATATCATCTGCTGCCAATTTGATCATTTGCTCATAGCTCATGCCGATCTTCTCCAGCACACGGATCGAGCCTTCGTTGACAGGGTCAACAATGGCGACGAGACGTTTCAACCCTGCCTTTTCTTTTGCGTAGCCCTTCATCGCCTGCGCCGCTTCGACAGCGTAGCCTTTTGACCAAAAGGGCGGCAGGAAGGCGTAGCCGATATCCACATCGTCCAGTGCGTCGCGTTTGATCAAGCCGCACATGCCAATTGACTCGCCCGTCTCTTTGAGGGTGACGAGGCTCAAGCCAAAACCATTCTTTTCATAACTGGCGATTGGTCCGTTGTTTAGATAATTGCGGGCATCTTCCAGAGTGCGGACGTTTCGGTCACCGATGTTTTGGATGAAGGATGGTTCATTGAGCAGTTCAAGGATGAACGCTGCATCGTCGGTGGTGAAGGGGCGGACGGAGAGTCTTTCGGTTTCGAGACTATGCATGGAGTTAGACCACCTGCGTGACAAGCATTTCTTTTAGTTCGAACATGTTTGCAAAGGGAATTGCGCCTGCTTCGCTCAGGGACCTGGCAGGCATGTACGCGGCGTGACCATAGACTTTCATCCCGGCCCGCACAGCGGCTGTGATGCCAAGCACGCTGTCCTCGATGACGATGCAACGTGCAGGCGGGACGTTGAAGGCGTTGGCAGCAGCGAGATAGACATCAGGCGCTGGCTTGGGGTGCGGGACTTCCAACCCGCTGAAGATGCTGCCGTTAAAATGCTCTGTCAGGTTGGCTACTCTCAGGCGTTGGGTGATCTCGTTGCGGCTGCCGTTCGAGGCGACGCAGATGGGCATGGTCAGGCTTTCGATGAAGTCGCGAACTCCGGGGACGACTTTCAATTCGGTTTCGGTCAGCGCGGCGAGACGTTGGTTGAAAGCGGGGATGAAGTCTGCGGGCGGGGTGATGTTGAACTTTCGGGCGGAGGCAGCTAGCCGATCATGAATGGTGACGCCCTGAAATTCATGCAGGGTTTCTTCGTAATCCAGTTGGTAGCCGAATTCGCCGAATAACTGCACGTAGACCTGGTTGGCGAGCGGCTCGCTCTCCACCAATACGCCGTCGCAGTCGAAGATAACAAGGTCGAAGGGATTTTTCATAACGGGCGGGATTATACCGTTTTTGCCGGTTGAAAAGAGGAAAGCGAATTGCATCACGGAAAATGTTACTTTGAGAAGTAACGTTGCATCAGGAAAAATGTTACTTTCCGATAGGCAGAACAGCCTGTCGGAGGAGCCACATGATGAGCCTGAACAGCAAACGCGAACTGTTGGAAGTGGTGC
>JAUXWL010000277.1 GCA_030680155.1 Anaerolineales bacterium | reverse complement strand
AAGAAAGGAAGCGAAAATGTCACAACAAATTATGGAAAGATACGAAGATTCGTATTTGTATAAGATCCGTCACTCGGCGGCGCATGTCATGGCGCAGGCGGTGCTGGAGATATTCCCCGATGGGAAGGTCTCGATTGGTCCTCCTGTGGAGAATGGGTTCTATTACGATTTCGACCTGCCGCGCAACCTCACGCCCGAAGACCTGCAAGCCATCGAAAAGCGGATGCGCCAGATCGTGCAGGGTAAGCATGAGTTCAAGAAGACGGTCGTCTCGGCAGAGGAGGCGAAGAAAGTCTTTGCCGACCAGCCTTATAAATTGGAATTGATCGAAGGACTCGAAAAAGGCGGCTTCGATGAATACGGCGAGCCGCTGAAAGAAAAGCCTGAGATCTCAATCTACCAACAGGATACGTTCACGGACTTGTGCCGCGGTCCGCATGTGGCGAACACGAAGGAGATCAAGCAGGATGCGTTTAAATTGATGTCCATTGCAGGCGCGTACTGGCGCGGTGACGAGAAAAATAAGATGCTCCAGCGTGTGTACGGCACGGCGTGGGAAAGCAAGAAACAATTGGAGGAATATCTCCACCAGTTGGAAGAGGCGAAGAAGCGCGACCACCGCAAACTGGGCAAGGAATTGGAGATATTCATCTTTGACGATGAAGTGGGTCCCGGCCTGCCACTCTGGCTTCCCAATGGCGGCATCCTGATCGAAGAGTTGGAAAAGCTTGCCAGGGAAATGGAAGATAAGGCTGGCTATTCGCGCGTGAAGTCGCCGCATCTGACGAAGGAAGACCTGTTCATCCGTTCGGGACATTTACCCTACTATGCCGAAAGCATGTACCCGCCGATGGAATTGGAAGGCGTGAAGTACTACGTCAAACCGATGAACTGCCCGATGCACCACAAGATCTTCGGCTCGAAGGGACGCTCGTATCGCGACCTGCCCGTGCGCCTCGCGGAATACGGGACGTGCTACCGTTACGAGAAATCGGGCGAACTCTTCGGCTTGATGCGCGTCCGCTCGATGCAGATGAACGACGCCCACATCTACTGCGGCGAAGATCAATTCGAACAGGAGTTCATGGGCGTGATCGACCTGTATCACAAATACTTTGAGTTGTTCGGCATCGACAAGTATGTGATGCGCCTGTCCCTGCACGGCAAGGCAGGCCTTGGCAAAAAATACGTGGACAACGAGCGCCTGTGGATCAAGACGGAAGACATGGTGCGCCGCGCCATGGACAACGGCCGCGTCCCGTATGTGGAGCGTGAGGATGAAGCCGCGTTCTACGGTCCCAAGATCGACGTGCAGATCTGGTCTGCGATTGGGCGCGAGTTCTCGCTCGCCACGAATCAGGTTGACTTCGCCGTGCCCGAACGCTTCGACCTGAAATTCACGAACAAGGAAGGTCACGACGAAATCCCGCTGTGCATCCATCGCGCGCCGCTTTCCACGCACGAGCGCATGGTCGGTTTCCTGCTCGAACATTACGCAGGCAACTTCCCCGTCTGGCTTTCGCCCGAGCAGGCGCGCGTCATCTCCATCACAGATGGACAGAATGAGTATGTCGAGAACATCGCGAAGGAATTGCGCGAAAACGGCATCCGCGCCAGTGCAGACGTGTCTGCTCAGCGCATGAACGCCAAGATCCGTCAGGCGCAGTTAATGAAGGTCCCGTATATGATCGTGGTCGGCAACAACGAAATGGAAGCGGGTCAGATCTCGCTGCGCGTGCGTGACGGCAGCCAGCAGAACGGGTTTGCATTGAGCGAGTTCATCGCACGGGCGAAGGATAGGATTTCAAGAAGAGCGAGTGAGTTGT
>JAUXWL010000274.1 GCA_030680155.1 Anaerolineales bacterium | reverse complement strand
TGGAACGCATCCTTCTCATGGACGATTGCTGCAAGCGCGTCGAGCGGTTCGCCATTGACGAGGATTTCCAGTTTTTGCAGTTTGTCTGCGCGATACTCGAGGAATTGATAATCGAGCGAGGCGTAGCCCTTGGTACGCGATTTCAAATGGTCGAAGAAATCCACAATGACTTCGGAAAGCGGGATCTCAAAATCCAACTGCACGCGATGCGGGGCGGGATGTTCCTGCTGCTTGAAGATGCCGCGCCGCTTGGTGACCAGGTCCATAATGGGACCGTAGTAATCGGTGGGCGTGATGATCTCGATGTTCATCCACGGCTCGCGGACTTCGACGATCTTGCTCGGATCGGGGAGTTCGGCGGGGGAATCCACTCTGACGATGCTGTCATCCATCATCAAGACTTCGTATTCCACGGAAGGCGCGGTGAAGAGAACATCCAATAGATACTCGCGTTCGATGCGTTCCTGGATGATCTCCATGTGGAACAAGCCGAGGAAGCCCGCGCGGAAACCAAACCCCAATGCCTGTGATGTTTCGGGTTGATAGGTCAGGGAGGCATCGTTGAGTTGCAGTTTTTCAAGCGCTTCGCGCAATTCGGTGTAATCGTCCGCTTCGACGGGATAGATACCGGCAAAGACCATCGGCTTGGGAGTGAAATACCCGGGCAGGGGTTCTGCCGCAGGTGCAGAGGCAGATGTCAGCGTGTCACCGACGCGGCACTCATGCACGGTCTTGAATCCTGTGGCGATGTATCCCACTTCACCGGAGCCAAGAGTCTTAACCGGCTGCATCCCCGGCACAAAGATGCCGATCTCCACCGGACGCAAATCCAATTTCGTGGCTAACATGCGCAGCACATCGGTGGATTTGATCTTGCCTTCCATGATGCGGATATACGCGATCACACCTTTATATGAATCATAATGCGCGTCAAAGATCAGCGCGCGCAGGGGGGCGTCGTCCACATCCCTGGGGGGAGGGACGCGCTCGATAATCGCTTCGAGGATCGCCTCGACGTTGAGTCCTTCCTTCGCGGAGACGCGTAGAACCGCATCGGGATCGACCCCGAGCAGGGAGCCTACATCTTCGGCCACTTCATCGGGACGGGCGGAGGGCAGGTCAATTTTGTTGATAACGGGGACGATCACCAGGTCGGCTTCGAGCGCCTGATAGAGATTGGCGAGCGTCTGCGCTTCGATACCCTGCGTGGCGTCCACCACGAGGATCGCGCCTTCACAGGCTTTGAGCGCGCGGCTGACTTCGTAGCCGAAATCCACGTGCCCGGGCGTGTCGATCAAATTAAGTTCATAACGCTGGTCGTCTTTGGCAGTGTAGAACATGCGCACCGCCGAGGCTTTGATGGTGACGCCTTTTTCGCGTTCGAGGTCCATCGAGTCGAGCGCCTGCTCGGTCATGTCGCGCTCGGAGATGGCGCCTGTCAGTTGCAGCAGGCGGTCGGCGAGCGTGGATTTGCCGTGGTCTACATGGGCAATAATGCAAAAGTTACGGATATGTTCGGTCATACTGCTTTCAATTTCTCGGGTAAAAGTCTATGCAAGGCGGTCATTCCGCCATGTAAGCGAACGAAGTATAACCGATTTACGCTTCCCCTATTTTGATGGAAACCAATACATCAGGTCGCGGCGTTTGAACCAAAGATAGGCCAACATCAGCGGATTACCGGTGGTATACAGCCTCCACGGGTAATAGGATGAATACCCGGCAGACTCGGTGGTGGTATCCAGCAAGGCAAAGACCAAATTATCGATCTCGATCTGCCATAGGATGATGCCGCCCAGCACAAGCATCCCAACGAACAAGGCGGCAGGAGAGGAAAAAGGTCCTTTCCGCTCCACAAGATTTTTTGCCATAAAGTATGCGATCAGACCA
>JAUXWL010000265.1 GCA_030680155.1 Anaerolineales bacterium | reverse complement strand
CTCCGCCATTGTGATGTACTCGCTCTTCGAGGAGCAGATCATCCACGAAAGCCTCGAACTGGACCATTTCCTGACTCGCGGTTCTGACTCATTTGCCGAAGCCCAATCCTATCTCCCCGATGGCGGCATGTACGGCGTCAGCCCAGAAAAATATCTCAACCAGGTGGCTGGGCTCAAGAAATCCCTGAGTATTCCAGTCATCGCCAGTTTGAACGGCGTTTCCAAAGGCGGTTGGACGAGCTATGCCAAAAAGATAGAAGATGCCGGCGCAGATGCGCTGGAACTCAACTTGTACTACATACCCACCGACCCCGAACTGAAAAGTGAAGATTTGGAAGCCGCTCAGGTAGACCTGGTGGCGGATGTCCGCTCGGCGATCAAGATTCCGCTGGCAGTGAAACTCAGTCCGTATGTCACCTCCCTGCCGAATTTCGCCAAACGCCTCGTGGACGCCGGGACGAACGGGCTCGTCCTCTTCAACCGTTTCTACCAGCCAGACTTTGACCTCGACGAACTGGACATCGTCCACAACCTCGACCTGAGTACGTCCGCGGACATGCGCCTGCCCCTGCGTTGGATTTCCATTTTATACGGAAAATTAAACGCCGACTTTGCGCTGACCAGCGGCGTGCATACAGCAACGGATGTCATCAAGTCCATGATGGCGGGGGCGAAGGTCACGATGACAGCCTCGAAACTCCTCCACGATGGCGAACAGGCTATCGGTCCGATATTAAGCGGGATCGAGGAATGGATGAAAGAACGGGAATATGAGTCCATCGAACAGATGCAGGGCAGCATGGCGCAAAAGAACGTCCGTGAACCCGCTGCGTTTGAGCGTGCGAATTATATGAAGGTGCTGGGCTCGTGGCGCGAGTTGCCGTAACGCGCTTCGTACCGCAAAATTCATTTTGCCCCCTATTTATCTTAGGCGCAAGATAAACCTTGTGTACACGAAATCAAGCCAGAATCAAAAAAGACTCCCGCTAATGGGAGTCTTTTGTTGTGGAAAATTCCAAGTATGGAGAGGCGGTTATTCG
>JAUXWL010000251.1 GCA_030680155.1 Anaerolineales bacterium | reverse complement strand
CTGCGTCGCCTCTTCCGCTGGCTGAAAACCAAAGGCGTGACCGCCATCATCACCGGCGAACGCGGTGAAGGCACGCTGACCCGCCAGGGGTTGGAAGAGTACGTCTCCGACTGCGTCATCGTGCTCGACCATCGCGCGAACGAGCAGGTCTCCTCGCGGCGCTTGCGCGTGGTCAAGTATCGCGGCTCGACACACGGCACGAACGAGTATCCATTTCTGATCGACGAAAATGGTATTTCTGTACTGCCAGTCACCTCGCTCGGCTTGCAACAGATCGCCTCCACCGGACGCATTCCCTCCGGCATTCCACGCCTTGATGCAATGCTGGGTGGCGCGGGCTATTACCGCGGCAGCAGCGTACTGATCTCCGGCACAGCGGGCACCGGCAAGAGCAGTCTCGCCGCGCACTTTGCTGCAGCCGCCTGCCGTCGCGGCGAACGCGCCCTTTATTTTGCCTTCGAGGAATCTCCCAGCCAGATCATACGCAACATGCGTTCCATCGGGATCGACCTGCAACAGTGGGTACAGAAAGGTTTGCTCCAGTTTCAGGCGAACCGTCCCACGTTTGCGGGACTGGAAATGCACCTGACAATGATGCACAAAGCGATCAACGCCTTCAAACCGCAGGTTGTCATCGTGGATCCGTTGAACAGTTTCGTCATCGGGGGCAATGAGACCGAAGTCAAAGCGATGTTGATGCGGCTGGTGGATTTCCTGAAAATGAATCGGATCACCGGCTTGTTCACCAATTTGACTTCGGGCGGGAGTGCGCTCGAGCAAACCGATATCGCCATTTCGTCCCTGATCGATACCTGGCTGTTACTGCGCGATATCGAGATCGGCGGCGAGCGCAATCGCGGCTTGTACATCCTGAAATCACGCGGCATGGCGCACTCGAACCAGATCCGCGAGTTTCTGCTCACCGATCACGGCGTAGAATTGCGGGATGTATATGTCGGTCCGAGCGGCGTGCTGACCGGCTCAGCGCGGCTGGCACAGGAGGCGCAGGAACATGCCGCGCAGACGATGCACGAGCAGGAAGTGGAACGACGAAAACTGGAACTGGAACGCAAACGCAGTGTCATCGAAGCGCAGATCGCCGCCATGCGCGCCGAGTTTGAAGCGCAGGAAGCCGAGACGTTGAACATCATCGGGCAGGAATATGCGCGGGAAGCACACCTGACTCAGGAGCGTGCGGACATGGCGCTAAGTCGCAAGGCGGACGCGAAACCGAACCAACACAAAAGAGGCTCGAAATGAAAACAAAATCAACCAGACCAAAATCTGACGTTTTTCTCCTGCGCCTGTATGTTGCCGGGCAAACGCCCAAATCCATGACGGCTTTTGCCAATCTCAAGAACATTTGCGAAGAACATCTGGCAGGGCGGTATGAAATCGAAGTGGTGGACTTGCTGAAAAACCCAACACTGGCGAGCGGCGACCAGATCCTTGCCATTCCGACCCTGGTGCGGAAACTGCCCGAGCCCGTGCGCAAGATCATTGGCGATCTCTCCGACACCGAACGCGTGCTGATCGGGCTGGATCTGCTGCCGCGGGAATGAGAGGACCTCATGCCAAAAAAGCAAGTGCGCGATTCGACTCAGGAGTTTGAACGGGCGCGGGTCCGCGCACAGAAAACACCCTATCTCTTAAGGTTGTATGTCACCGGCACAACACCGCAGTCCGCGTGCGCCATCGCCAACATCAAAAAACTCTGCGAGATACACCTGAAAGGGCGCTACGAACTGGATGTGGTCGATCTATATCAACAGCCCCAATTGGCGCAGGGCGAGCAGATCATCGCCGCGCCGACGCTCATCAAGAAATTGCCGCTCCCACAGCGCCGTATCATCGGCGATATGTCAAAGAGCGAGCGCGTGCTGGCGGGGTTGGATCTGCAAAAGAAGGCCTGATTACAATTTATGATTTGCGCCACATAGGATTCAAATGCGTATAAAAACCGCACTCCCAACTCAAAAGCAACTGATGGACAAAAACGCCGACCTGCGTGCGCAGTTGGATGAAGCCGAAGACACGTTGCGCGCCATTCGCAGCGGTGAGGTGGATGCGCTCGTCGTCTCGGGCGTGGGCGGCGACCAGATCTTTACGCTCAAGGGCGCCGAACTTCCCTACCGCGTATTGATCGAGGATATGAACGAAGGTGCGCTGACCCTGGCGATGGACGGCGTGATTTTATTTGCCAACCGCTGCTTTGCCGAAATGCTCAAGACGCCGCTCGAAAAGGTGATCGGTTCCACAGTCCACACCTGGATCGCCCCTGATAACCAGGAAACCCTTCGGGCGCTGCTGCAAAAAGGCGCAGAAGAGCAATGCCGCGATGAACTGGTTATCACCGCCAGTGACGGGACACAGATACCGGTCAATCTTTCGGTGAATCGCCTGTCTGTCGAAGGGTCGCCCGATTGCTTTGGCTTGGTGGCAGCCGACCTGACCGAGCAGAAGAAACGCAACGAAGTGATTGCCGCCGCCGAAAAGTCGGCACGCGAGATGTTGGAAGAACGACAGCGATTGGCGCACGACCTGCATGACGCCGTCAACCAGACTCTCTTCTCCGCCAGCCTGATTGCCGAAGTCCTGCCGCGGATGTGGGAAAAGGATCAGGCGGAGGCGCGGCGATCCCTCGATGACCTGCGCCGCTTGACGCAGGGGGCGCTGGCTGAGATGCGCGGACTACTGGCTGAATTGCAACCCTCCACGTTGACCGATTCAGACCTGGGTGATTTGTTGCGTCAGTTGGGAAATGCGCTTTCAGGTCGTACCGACATCCCGGTCATTGTTACCATTACAGGAAAGTTCAACCTCCCTTCTGAAATCCAGATAACCTTCTATCGTGTCTGCCAGGAAGCGCTGCTTAATATCGCCAGGCATGCCAAAGCCAGTACGATCGAGATAAATCTACAGCAAGATGGAGATGTGATCGAACTGCGCATTCGTGACAACGGTCGTGGTTTTGACCCTGAACGATCTGCCGTTTCCGGTCACCATGGCTTGAGCATGATGAAAGAACGCGCTGAAGCAGTGGGAGCGCTATTATCCGTCACAAGCCAACCCAGTCACGGGACTGAACTTGCCCTCCGTTGGAAAAAATAGAAAAACAGACCCTATGAAAACTCCCCCAACCAAACCCATTCGAGTCATGCTTGTTGATGATCATACGATGGTCCGCCGGGGACTGGCAACATTCTTGAAAGTCTTCAACGATTTACAGCTGGTGGGTGAAGCCGAAAGCGGCGAGGCCTGACCTGACGGAACGCGAGCGTGAAGTCTTATCTTTGATGATCGAAGGGTTGAATGATTCTGCATAGGAACCTGCCTGTAGTGATGGATTTCTTGGATCAGTATAAAGCAGGCAAGCTCTGGGATCAGACAAGCTGTCGGTAGATAGAAAAAGTGGATTAATCATTTACGGGAATGTTTTAAACGAAAACACCCCTATACGTGGGGGTGTTCATTCGTTTTTGGCTTTTTGTTCTCTATCTGGTGGGCATAAACCCGACGGGCCTGAACTTATACCCGTATACAATCAACCCTCGCTCGTCTCCGTCATTTCTCATTTTCCGTGTGACCATCTCAACGGGCATGCCGATCTCGACGGCGTTGTTGTCCACGTCGGTCAGTTGCGCGGTGATCATGGGACCTTCTTCGAGTTTGACCAGCGCGACGGTGTAGGGGGCGTTGGCTTCGTAGCCGGCGGGGGCTTCGTAGATGGTGGTGTAGGAATACACTTCACCCTTGCCGCTAAAGTTGAATTGATCCTTGGCTTCGTCGCCGCAGTTCGGGCAGATATCACGCGGGGGGAATATCTTGTAATCGCAGTGTGGGCAAACTTCACCGACGAGACCATATCGTTGTTTTTTGAGACGCCAATGTCGAGGGATTTCCATTTTTTATAATTCCTTTCTACGATGCTAATTCTACGCAGGCAGACTCTCAAAGACTCTCAAAGTCCCATCTTTGCGCGTAGCCAGATTTACGATTGAGATAGTTTTCAACGGAAGCCAGCGATTATGGCGAAGTTAATTTAACTTTCAGTTTTGGACCAACTCACTCGAAGCGAATCAACTGTCGCCCTGGAAAGAAGCGGGTTTATATAATACCCACGGTCATATCATGCCCGTAGGGTACAAATTGCGCTTTCCCCCTTCTTAATAAGTGCAATTTGTGACCGCGCTGGGTATAATCCTCCAGCGCATGAAAATCCTACTCATCAATCAAGTCTTTGTTTCACCTGAAGAACCGGGGCACACACGCCATTTTGAGATGGCGAAATTTTTGCAAACTCGCGGACATGAACTGGTGATCGTTGCCAGTGACCTGAATTATCAGACCGGTCAGCGCACCGTGGAGCGGCGCGGAGTTTATGCCGAACAGAACTTTGATGGCATCCGTGTTCTGCGTTCATATATGGTTCCCGCCATTCATCGTAATTACGTGTGGCGCGTGATCGCGTTCTTCAGTTTTATGTTCTCTTCGATCTGGACGGCGCTGCGCGTCAAAGATGTGGACCTGGTGATGGGCACCACGCCGCCGATCTTTCAGGCGGTTTCGGCGTGGGTCGTCGCTTCGCTGCGCGGCAAGCCATTCCTGCTCGAAGTGCGCGACCTGTGGCCCGAGTTCGGCATCAGCATGGGTGTGTTGAAGAACCCGCTCATCATTGCGCTCTCACGCTGGCTGGAGAAATTTTTATATAAACGCGCCAATCATATTTTGGTGAACTCGCCTGCCTACCGCGATTACATGCTTGACAAAGGACTGCCCGAAAACAAAGTGACCTACATCGCCTATGGCACCGACGTGGACATGTTCAATCCGTCCATTGACGGTTCGTCCATTCGCAAAGAACTCAACGTCGAAGAAAAATTTGTGGTCTTGTATGCCGGCGCGCTCGGTCAAGCCAACGACATCGACACGCTGCTGCGCGCAGCGGAACGCTTGAAACCGTACGACAAAATTTATTTTGTCCTCTTCGGCGATGGCAAAGAACGCGCGCGGCTCGAATCCGAAGCGCAGCGTATGGATTTACGAAACGTCATCTTTGCAGGCACGCGCCCAAAAAAAGACATGCCGCTCATCGTCGCATCAGCAGACGCCTGTCTCGCCATCTTGCAAGACATCCCCGCCTTCCGCACCACGTACCCGAACAAGGTCTTCGATTACATGGCGGCGGGACGCGCCAGCGTCATCGTCATTGACGGTATCACGCGTGAGTTGATCGAGTCGTCCAATGGCGGCGTGTACGTCCACCCGGCGGATGATGCCATGCTGGCACAGAAAATTCTCGAATTGTCGCAGAACCCTGAGCGCGTCAAAGAGATGGGCGTGAATGCGCGCGACTATCTCGTGAAGAATTTAGATCGGCGCGATAAGTTGAATGAAACCTTGGGCTTGCTCGAAAAGTTGGTAAAGTCTTAATGTCATGCTGAGCGGTAGCGAAGCATCTCTACGATAATCTCAGAGACCCTTCGCTGCCGCTCAGGGTGACACATCAGGAGATTATGAAAGTTCTAGTCACAGGCCCCACAGGATTTACCGGCTCGCGCGTCGTCCCTCTTCTTTTAAAAAGCGGATACCAAGTCCGAGCCTTGACTCGCGCCACCAGTGACCGTTCTGCTCTTCTGTCAGCGTTGGAGAACGCTGACTACGCAAATAAGAATATTGAGTGGGTGACCGGTGACTTATCCAACGCCGAAACATTGACCCCCGCCCTGCGCGGCGTGGATGCCCTCGTCAACATCGCCTCCCTCGGCTTTGGTCATGTTGACAATATCATCGCATCCGCCAAAGCAGCGGGAGTGAAGCGCGCGCTCTTCATCAGCACCACCGCCATCTTCACCCAGTTGAACGCGGGCAGTAAATCCGTCCGTCTCGCCGCCGAGAACGCCATCCAAGCCAGCGGACTGGACTACACCATCCTACGTCCGACCATGATCTACGGCAGTAACCGCGACCGTAACATGTGGCGGCTGATTCGACTGCTGCGCATCACGCCCGTCATGCCCATCTTCGGGGACGGTGAGTCTCTCCAACAGCCCATCTTCGTGGACGATGTTGCCCAAGCCGTGCTTCGCGCCCTACAAACGGACGTGACCATCGGCAAGAGTTACAACATCGCGGGCAGAGACCCGCTGACCTACAACCAGGTCATCGACACAGTGGCGGCGACCCTCGGCAAGCGCGTCTGGAAACTTCACCTGCCCTACATGCCCATCGTCCGCGTTTTGCAGTTCACCGAACGAATGAAAATTCACCTGCCCATCAAAGCCGAGCAGGTGTTGAGGTTAAACGAGAATAAAGCATTCTCTTACGAAGAAGCCCAAAGAGACTTCGGCTTCAGTCCGCGCAGTTTTGGGGAGGGGATTGGGCTGGAGATTAGGAATTTGAAGTAAACAAAAACTCGGAGAGAGCATCTCCGAGTTTTACTTTCGCCTTGTTCAGTTTTGATCTTCGTAAAGATCATCCAACGATACATTCAACGCCTTTGCAATCGCGGACAAAATGTCAACCGTCCCTTTGCGCTTGCCCGTCTCGATCTGTGAAAGATACGGCT
>JAUXWL010000247.1 GCA_030680155.1 Anaerolineales bacterium | reverse complement strand
GTTGTAACGGCTGGCGGGTTTTTCGATATATACTTGGGTATCGCCACAAAATCCCCGACCCATGCAGGAGAATTGTATGCTCATCATCGAAAAAGTGGAGACTGAGAACAAAAGACAGGTGAATCGTTTTGTCGAACTTCCGTTTCGCATCTATGCGGACTGTCCGCAGTGGGTGCCGCCGTTGAATGTGGATGCGTACAATCAACTCAACCGCAGGAAGCATCCCTTCCATGAACATTCGGATGTTGAGTTTTTTCTGGCGGTGCGCGATGGAATAGATGTCGGTCGCATTGCCGCGATTGAGAACAAGCCTTTCAACAAATACCATAATGAAAAGACTGCGGATTTTTATCTGTTTGAATGTGAAAACGACATCGAAGCCGCCACGGCTTTATTCAATACCCTCTTTGATTGGGCGAAATCTCGCGGCTTGGATACGGTGATCGGTCCCAAGGGCATGGGTCCGCTGGATGGATACGGCACGCTGATTTTCGGGCACGAACACCGTCAGACAATGACCATGCTCAATTACAACCACGCCTACTACCAGTCCCTGATCGAGGCGCAGGGTTTCGTCAAAGAAGTGGATTTCGTCTCGTGTTATCTGCCTGCCGATAAGTTTCAGATTCCTGATCGCGTCAAACGCATCACTGAGCGAGTGATGCAGCGCGGACACCTTGAGATCAAGACCTTCAAGAATAAAAAGGAATTGCTAAGTTGGGCAGACCGCATCGGCACGGCGTATAACAATGCGTTTGTGAACAACTGGGAATATTATCCGCTCACACAGCGCGAGATCGATTTTGTGGTGGAAAATATCCTGACGATTGCCGACCATCGCCTGATTAAGATTGTCACGCACGGCGAGGATGTCGTGGGATTCCTCTTCGCCTTCCATGACGTTTCCGCCGCGATGCAGCGCGCACGGGGGAAGTTGTTCCCGTTTGGGCTGCTGGATATACTCTTGGAGATTCGCCGCACCAACACAGTCGCTGTGAATGGCATGGGCATCCTGCCCGAATTTCAAGGTCACGGCGGCAAT
>JAUXWL010000246.1 GCA_030680155.1 Anaerolineales bacterium | reverse complement strand
GCACCATGCAGATATTCGGCATGTATCTGGTCTTGATCCTTGCGTTTGGGATTGGTTCATTATTAATTGCCGTTCCCCTTGCGAATGCAGCTGCGTCCAATATTGGCGGCGGTATGGCGCAATGGCTGAATTTCTACACCGCTCCCTACAAGGGCTACACGGCAACATTGGTGCAGCAGATTCTGGTCGCCGTTGTGGTTCCTTTGATCGCGGCCATATTCCCGATCTATAACAGCGTGAAGGTCACTGTCCGCGAGGCGTTGAGCGACTATGGTCTCGGCGGTAATGCCAGTCCGAAGGGCGATTCGGTTGGCAGGAACTCGGTGTTGATCCCGCGCCCAATCCGCATTTCACTGCGCAATACATTCAGGCGCAAGGCCAGGCTAAGCATCACCCTCTTTACCCTGGTTTTGGGCGGCGCGATATTTATCGGCGTGTACAACTTGTGGGCTTCCTTCGATAAAGTGATGGAGGATATCCAGGGCTATTTTCTTGCGGACATCAACATCGCCTTTGGCCGCGGCTATCGCTACGACAAGGTTGCAAAAATTGCAGAAAGCATCCCGGGCGTGGAGGGCGCCGAAGGCTGGCTTGAATATACGGGCACGCTTAATATGGGCGCTGAAAACGCCGGTACGCAAATCCTGTTTGTGGCCCCGCCTTCCACCTCCAACTTGATAGACCCGATCATTACCTCCGGCCGCTGGCTGGAGCCTGGGGATGAGAATGCCGTCGTCGTTGGCAATCATCTCCTGCAGATCTTCCCTGACTTGAGAGTTGGTGACTGGCTGACCATCGAGACGAATGGCAGGGAAACAAACTGGCAGATCGTTGGCACCTACAGCATCACCGGGAACGTCTACCCGCCGTTGTTGTACGTCAACTATGAATACTTGAGTGTGCTGGTCGGGCAGCCGCAGATGGCGTATTCCCTGCGCGTCATTACCTCCCAGCATGATTCAGCCTCACAGCGGCGGATCAATGACCAGCTCCAGGCTGCGTTTGAAGAGCGCGGAATCAAGATCCAATCCACACAATTGGGCGTGGAGTTTATCGAGAGCCAGAAATCGCAGACGGATATCCTGGTCTACTTTATGCTGGTGATGGCGGGTTTGATCGCCATCGTCGGCGGGCTGGGATTGATGGGCACCATGAGCATCAACGTGCTGGAACGCACCCGTGAGATCGGCGTGATGCGCGCCATTGGCGCCAGCAATGGAGATATTCAAGCAATTGTCATCACCGAGGGCATGGCAATCGGGATCGTCAGTTGGGCGATCAGCATATTGATCTCCATTCCGATCACAAGCGTGTTGTCCTTCGGTGTCGGGATGGCGATCTTCAGCGCCCCAATGCCCGCGGTGTATGGAGCCAGCGGCGTGGTCGCCTGGTTGATCTTCACGATTGTGTTGGGCACGCTGGCCAGCGCCCTGCCAGCAAGGAGAGCTTCGCGGTTGAC
>JAUXWL010000189.1 GCA_030680155.1 Anaerolineales bacterium | reverse complement strand
TACAACTACTACAACCGAACTTGCGCCTACGGATCCTCAACAGAGCCCGTCCACTCCGCCTGACATCATTACTTTGATTGTTTCACCGCAGGACTCCATCACCTTGTCTTATCTGATCTACACAAACGCCAAGATATCGATGTCCCTGCGCAATCCAAGCGATCAGACCCGATTGGCGACTGAGGCTTCCACGCTGCAATTCCTGCTTAGCCAGTACAACATCCCTGTGCCTGCAAAATTACCGTACGCAATGCAGCCCGCTCTTACCGATCTGGTCTCGCCGTTCCTGCCAAACGATGTTGTGACAGTGCCAGCTGAATAAACCTTGGATTTTTTGAGAATAGGATCATTTCTATACTATGACAGCCGATAAAATTCGGGTGCTTGTCGTGGATGATATTTCAGAGACGCGGGAGAATATACGCAAACTCCTGCAGTTCGAGAATGACATTGAAGTGGCTGGCACAGCCCGCTTTGGCAAGGAAGGGATTCAACTTGCCAATGAATTGGATCCTGATGTTGTGTTGATGGATATCAACATGCCGGATATTGATGGAATCACAGCCACGGAGGAGATTCGAAAAAAATCTCCACACATCCAGATCGTGATTCTGTCGGTGCAAGGCGACCAGAATTATATGCGCCGGGCCATGTTGGCAGGAGCGCGAGATTTCCTGACCAAGCCCCCGATGGGGGATGAGTTGATTTCAGCCATCCGCCGCGCAGGGGAAATGTCTCATGCCGAACGAGCCAAGGATGCGAAGCAGCAGCAATTGGCTGCCTCATCGGTTGGGGGTGCGCCGGTCTCCATGGCTGGGTTTGCTCCGACACAACAAGGCAAGATCATCACCGTTTATAGCCCAAAAGGTGGAACAGGTTGCACCACCCTCGCAGTAAATCTGGCGATTGCACTTAACAATGAAGATACGCGTACTGTTCTTGTAGATGCGAATTTACAGTTTGGAGATGTCGCTGTTTTTGTGAACGAGCAAGGTAAGAACACTATTCTTGAGTTGGCCCCGCGAGTAGATGAACTCGATGTGGAGGTCGTGGAAGAGATTCTTATCAAGCATGAAGCCTCTGGTTTGCGGGTGCTGGCTGCGCCGCAACGCCCTGAAATGGCGGAGCGAGTTTCTGCAGACCAGTTCTCCAGGGTTCTGCAATACCTGCAGAGAATGTACTCGTATGTGGTGGTGGATACATCGCCGATCCTGACCGATGTCATTCTTGCTACTGTTGATGTTAGCGATGTCGTTGTACTGGTGACCACGCAGGAAATCCCTGCGATCAAGAATGCGCGGCTGTTCCTTGATTTGGCACAGACAATGGGTATCAGCAAGGACCATGTAGTTTTTGCGCTGAATCGCTACGATAAGCGCATCGCAATTACTCCGGAGCGGATCAGTGAAAATCTAAAGCATGAGGTTTCCGCCACGATACCACTTGATGAGAAAATTGCAATTACGGCAGTGAATCGGGGCGTGCCCTTTATGCTGGACAATAAATCCCAACTGATAGGAAAAGGTATCCTGTCGTTGGCGGAAGCGGTTCGTTCCCGGTTGAGAGCTTTAGAAACAGAAGGATAAGGAGTTTTCCATGTCGTTGCTTCGACGTATTGAGCAAGGTCAGGGCGGAAGCGGTAATCAGCAAGGCGAAACTCCCCCGGCTTCGCAACAGCCCGGTGGGGAGGGGCAGGCTGGAGCGGGAGGTGGAGGCGATTCATCCCGTCTATCCTCCCTGCAGGCTAGAAGAGTTAGCGCCCCCATTACATCACCGCAGGCGGGTTCCTATTTCGACCTTAAGACGCGTGTGCAGAATAAATTACTGGCGGAGATCGACCCGTCGATGGATGTATCGCGGACTGAGGAGGTTCGCAGGACCATTCAGAACTTATTTGAGCAGATACTTGCCGAAGAGAATATTGTTCTTTCACGCCCCGAGCGGGCCCGATTATTCGAGCAGATTGCTGCGGAAATTTTGGGCTTTGGACCGTTGCAGTCTTTGCTGGAAGACGATACGATCACTGAAATCATGGTTAATGGCCCGAAGAATATCTATATTGAACGTAAGGGTAAGGTTCATCGTGTGCCGGTAACGTTCGAGAGCAATGAGCATGTGATGCGTATCATTGATCGTATCGTTGCGCCGCTTGGACGCCGTATCGATGAATCCAGCCCGTATGTGGATGCGCGTTTGCCGGACGGTTCTCGTGTAAATGCGGTCATTCCCCCGATATCACTTGTCGGACCTGTTCTGACGATCCGTAAGTTTTCGAAAAACCCAATCACTGTTGAGCAAATGATCCAGTTTGGGTCTGTTACGGAAGAGGCGGTTCAATTCCTGAAAGCTTGCGTTGAAGCGCGGTTGAACATTATCATCTCCGGCGGTACGGGGTCGGGTAAAACGACGTTGTTGAATGTGCTGTCCAGTTTTATTCCGTCTGATGAGCGTATTCTTACAATTGAAAACGCGGCGGAATTGCAGTTGCGCCAGGAGCATGTGGTGACATTGGAATCGCGCCCGCCCAATATTGAAGGCAGGGGCGAGATCACGATCCGCGATCTGGTGATTAATGCGCTTCGTATGCGCCCTGAACGGATCATCGTCGGTGAGTGCCGCGGCGGTGAGACCCTTGATATGTTGCAGGCGATGAATACGGGTCATGACGGTTCAATGACAACTGCACACGCCAATACCCCTCGCGATGCGCTTTCCCGTATCGAAACAATGTGTCTGATGGCGGGCATGGACCTGCCCGTTCGAGCCATTCGCGAACAAGTGGCAAGCGCTGTAGATTTGATCTGCCAGCAGGAGCGTATGCGTGACGGTACTCGTAAAGTGACCACCATTACCGAAGTGAGCGGTATGGAAGGTGATGTGATCACGATGACCGATCTGTTTGTTTTTGAACAGACGGGCACGGAAAACGGGCGCATTGTTGGGCGTATGCGCCCTACGGGCTTGAGACCGAAGTTCATGGATAAAATTGAAGCAGCCGGTATTCACCTGCCGCCATCCATATTCGGCATTGGTGAACGCCGCCGATACTAATTGAAATAATATTTTGATTGGCTCGGCGCTCCCCGCGTTCGGCTGTATTTTTGACGGATTGTTGTAGAAGGAATAAGATGACCTGGATCATTATCATCGGCGGAAGCATCCTGATCATATTGTTGATTGTGGGTGTTGTTGTATCCTCAAACAGCGAACGCGCTCTTGTCGAGCAGCGGCTTGGGCAATATTTGGATGAAGGAAAGCCGGGCGCTGAAGCGGATGTGCAACGTTCCGTCATAACGGATTGGGTCTCCAAACGGGTTGAAAAAACTTCGTATGGTGACCGTATTGCGCGCGAACTTGCCCGCGCCGATTTGAAGTTTAAGGTTGCTGAATATTTTGCGTTGATTGCGATTGCCATTCTGGCGGTTGGCGCGATTGCATGGTTCCTGGGGAATCGTCACCCAATATCCTTTCTGATCGGCGCAATTGTAGGCGGGCTGGCGCCTCGATTTTATGTAAAGATGCAGCAAAGTAAGCGCTTGCGGAAATTTAACGACCAACTCCCGGACATGCTTAATTTGATGGTGAATGGTCTGCGCGCGGGTTACTCAACCATGCAGGCGTTGGAGGCGATCAGCAAGGAACTCCCGCCGCCAATCAGCGACGAGTTTCGGCGTGTGGTTCAGGAAATGCAGATCGGCATTACCATGGAAACTGCGCTTGAGAATTTGCTCCGTCGTATTCCAAGCGATGATCTCGATTTCGTAGTGACGGCAATCAATGTCCAACGCGAGGTCGGTGGTAATTTGTCTGAAATCCTTGACAGCATCTCCTTTACCATCCGCGAGCGTGTCCGTATCAAAGGTGAAGTGCGGGTGCTTACCTCTCAGGTGCGCGCTTCCGGTACCCTGCTTTCGATGGTTCCATTTGGTTTGACCCTGGTTTTGTGGTTCATTAACCCTGAGTATTTGATGTCCGTGACTCAGGGCGGTCCTTTGTGTACCGCCGGTATTATCTGTACTGTGATCGGCTTGATTTCCGTCAGTTACTTTATCATGATGAAAATCGCGGATATTGAGGTGTAATATGGGTAGTTTGATAGGTATCATCATTGGGGTTGTTGTCATCGGCGGCGCAGTGCTGCTTGTGATTGTAGGCGTGAGATACTCACGGCAGGCGCAGTCGGATGAGTTTGATCCGGTGCTGGCGCGTCTTGCAGAGGCAACCCAGCGCGGCGAGTCGGTGTCACTCGAAGACATCGAGTTGCAACAGCCTTTTTCGGAGCGGGTTCTTATCCCGATCATCAAGAAATTTGGGGAAATATCCACCCGCTTTACGCCCGAAAAACTATTGCAGGAGACCGCCCTAAAGTTGGAATTGGCGGGAAGCCCGGGCAAGATCGATGCCTCAACCTTCCTTGCCACCCGCTTCGTGGGCGCGGCGTTGTTTGGTGGTTTGATTTTACTGCTGTCGTTCCTCCCAACTGTCTCCTGGACGATTGGCCGCACAGCTTTGTATGTTTTGATCATGTCTGCACTGGGGTTTTTCTTCCCCCAGCTTTGGTTGCAAAGCCGCATTGATAGGCGGCAGACTGAAGTTCGCAAAGCCATGCCGGATGCCCTGGATTTGTTGACCATCTGTGTGGAAGCGGGGTTGGGTTTTGATGCTGCCATGTCCAAAGTAAGTGAGAAATGGGAGAATGAACTCTCGATCTTGTTTGGGCGCTGTATCCGTGAAATTCAGTTGGGTAAGACGCAGCGTGAAGCTCTTCGCGACATGGCGGACAGGGTTGGACTTCCTGAGTTGACAAGTTTCGTGGCGGCAGTGATCCAAAGCCAGATGCTTGGTGTAAGCATGGCGAAGGTATTGCGCATCCAGTCTGATCAGATGCGCATGAAGCGCCGCCAGTTTGCGGAGGAACTGGCACACAAGGCGCCTGTCAAGATGATCGTGCCAATGGCGTTCCTTACCTTCCCCTCGATCATTATTATTCTCTTGTCTCCTGCCGCTTTTCAGATCATGGGTACATTTGGCGGAGGCATCGGGAACTAAGCATTCCTGATCTACATTAATCATCCCGTGCCGGTAGGGAGGTTGTATGGCAAATTGGAAATATCATCTTTATCGTTCGTTGTGGAGTACGCTTGACCTGCTTTATCCGCCTCGTTGTGGCGGGTGCGGGAAGAACGGCTCCCGCTGGTGTAGTGAATGCCAGGAGCGTGTGATGCAGTTTAGTGGAATTCTTTGTGACGTATGCGGTCTGCCGCAGGATGGGCCTGGTATTTGCGACCTGTGCCTTGCTGACAGACCGCATTTTCGTTCCCTGCGGGCGTGGACGGCCTTTGAGCCGCCGGTCCAACACGCCTTGCATAAGTTGAAATACAGGCGGGACATTGCAATGGGGGATGCGCTTGCCGCACAGATGATCGCTTATGTTCGAGACCTGAACTGGGAGATGGATATGATCATTCCCATCCCGCTTGGGCGGAAGCGGATGAAGGAACGAGGGTATAATCAAGTTGCGATGATTTCAAGTCCGCTTGCAATGGCATTGGGGATCCGCTACGCACCGAATGAATTGATGCGTAACAAGGAGACGCGTTCACAAGTGGGGTTGTCGCGTGAAGAACGGCGGAGGAATGTCAGTGAGGCATTCAGTGCCGGGACGGGGGTTGTTGGAAAAAATGTTCTCGTGATGGATGATGTATCAACAACAGGCTCGACCCTTTCTGCCGCCGCCGGGGCGCTATATGCCGCTGGCGTAAAAGACGTTTACGCGTTGACAGTTGCGCGCGCATTGCCTCATCATGGATTGAGACATGTGTAGCGCGTTTGTGTTTGTAACTTAACAATCTAAAAAGGAGCAACCTATGTCCAACAAAGTGGAAGTTCAGACACGTCACATCCGTTTGACCGAACGGATCGAGGAGTATGTTTCCAGGAAGGCGGGAAACCTCGATCACTACCTGCCTGCCATCGATGAAGCGCGCGTGGAACTTGCGCATCATCAGGCGGCGCGTGATGCCTCGGATCGCAACGTGGCGCAAATTACCGTTTTTGGCAAGGGCTTTACCCTGCGATCCGAGGAGCGCGCGGATGAGGCGCTTGCCGCCTTCGACAGGGCGCTGGACAATATGCAGCGCCAGATCGAGAGGTATAAAGGCAAGAAGCACCACGGACGCGGTGATGGTCGTTCTGCGGCGGAGGTGATGGAGGATGTAATCGATGAAGAGACGGGAGAACTCTCCCCGCTGTTTGCGAAACGCAAGAAATTCGTACTGTACCCGATGACGGAAGATGAGGCGATTGTCCAGATGAGAAATCTGGGACACGATAATTTCTTCATTTTCTACAATGCCGAGACGAGCAAGATCAATGTGCTTTATCGCCGGCGCAATGGAAGTTATGGCTTGATCGAGCCTGAACTCGGATAATGGATGACTTAAACAAAAACGGGCTGATGCAATCAGCCCGTTTTTGTTATGTGGGGTCGGGGAGCTTGCTCCCGTACTTTTTTGCTGCAAGCCTCGCTTCGATCATGACGAAGCAGCCTGCCAGCACGACCCAGGCAATGACCTGTTCCTGCCGCAGCCCATTGGCTATGAACGTGCTGTCGCCGCGAAAGGCTTGAAGGACGAGTTGGGAAAATGCCGTCAATGCGGCAAAGGTTAAGAAGAAAATGCCGGAGCGAAGAGTCCGTTTGAAGAGCAGGAGCAAGCCCAAGGACAGGAGGGAGGCGAGGATTTCGTAAATCTGGGTTGGGTGGCGGACCTCATTCCACAAATCCATGCCCCAGGGAAGGTCTGTCGGCTTTCCGTAGGCAGTTCCTGCGGCAAGGTGACTTAAGCCAAGCCCAATGACAAGGACGGCGAAGAAGAGTGTGAGCGCATCGAGCATATTCCAGAAGCGGATTTGTTTTCGCTGTCCATAGATAAGCGCGGCGATGAATGCGATTGCCAGCCCGCCGAGTGTGTCAAAGAGTTCGGGGTTGATGGAGAAGACGCCGAAGGGACTTTTCGTGAAGGCAGACAGGTTTTGCAGAGCGTAAATGATACGACCGCCAATGACGAAGGCGAGCAAACCGTAAAAGGTGATGTTGTTAAGGTCGTCCTTGCTGATGCCGTGACGTTCGGCGCGTTTTTCGGAAAAAGTAAGCCCCAGCCATGCGGACACGACGAGCAGGATCATGTGGCGCGGCGGAGCAAATAGGGTTTGGAATATTTCGAGCATGTTATTTCAAGGCCTGTTCGACGCGGGTACGGAGCAGGGCTTCGGACATGGGTCCGCCGATGACGACTTCGGTGATGATGCCCTGGCGGTTGATAAAGAAGGAGGAAGGCAGCGAGCGGATTTGATAGGCGCGGCTGACTGCTGAGGTTTGATCGAGCAAAATAGGGAAGGTAAGGTTGTATTTTTCGGCGAACGGCGGGATGTCCAGCGGATTGTCCTGGTAGGTGTTGTTGACTGCCAGCACAATAAAACCCTGATCGCGATATTCTTCATACACTTTTTGGATGGCGGGCATTTCGGCTTCGCAGGGTGGACACCAGGTTGCCCACATATTGACCAGAACGGCATACCCTTGCAGGTCGGAGAGGGTATACGTTTCGCCTGAGGTAGTTTGCAAGGTGAAATCGGGGGCGCGGAAGCCTGCCTGCGGGGCAATACCCGCTTCAACGGTGTTCCCGCCTGTCTCGGCAGAGATGACAAGCCATGACGCTCCTGCTATCAGGATGAGAAGGTAGAAGGTGATTCGTTGTAATTTGTTCATATTTTGTTATGTTGGATTGAATTAACCTGTTTTGGAAGTAAAATACAGTAGTTCTTCTATTTGTTGTCTTGATCGTACACTATCTTACTATTATGCTGCTCCCCGATTCCGTCTTTGTTGGGGTCGACCCAACCTCTTCGCACAACTCCTTCACCTATGTCGCATTGGACAAAGGACTGAATCTGCTTGCGCTCGGCGATGGTGAGTTGGACGAAGTGACCGCTTTTCTCGCGGGGCAGCGTTCCGCCGTAGTTGCGGTGAATGCTCCTTCGGGAGTCAACCGCGGGCTGGCGCGCGAGAAGAAAAAGGAATTATTCAAAACTCGAAAGAGCCGCTCCAGTGGCTTCCGTCTTGCAGAGTTGGAATTGCGCGAGCGGGGCATCGCCGTTTCCGGCACACCCGCGACGATTGCCGCGTGCTCTGCGTGGGTGCAGGCCGGGTTTAGCCTGTATCGCAAATTGGAGAAAATGGGATTCAGTAAATATCCCACAGATGGCGGTACGCATCAATTCCTTGAAACGCATCCGCACGCCTGCTTTTGCGCGCTTGTGGGGGATATCCCCATGCCGAAGCCGTCGCTGGAGGGCAAGATTCAACGCCAGTTGCTGTTGTATGAAAAAGGACTGCGCTTCAAAGACCCGATGGATTTTTTCGAGGAGATCACGCGCCATAAAATGCTCAAGGGTCTTTGGCCGCTTGATCTTTTGTACCTGCCCGAACAGCTTGATGCGATGGCAGCCGCTTACACGGCATGGCTGGCAGTCATCCGCCCCGAATCTGTTATTTCTGTTGGAAACCCAAAGGAGGGCGTCATCGTCCTGCCTGTGGATCATTTGAAAGAAAAATATTAACCGAATGGTAAAATACCACCCATGACAACACAAGACCTGCAAGGCAAAGCCATCAATACTCTTCGATTTTTATCCGCCGACGGCGTGCAGAAAGCCAACTCCGGTCACCCCGGTCTGCCGATGGGCGCCGCGGCCATGGCATACGCCATCTGGACGCGCCACCTGCGTCACAGCCCGCGCAACCCAAAATGGCCGGGACGTGACCGCTTCATCCTTTCGGGTGGGCATGGTTCGATGCTGCTGTATTCTCTCCTTCACCTGACAGGGTACGACCTGCCGCTCGATCAATTGCAGAACTTCCGTCAGTGGGACAGTCTCACGCCCGGGCATCCTGAGTATGGATTGACCCCCGGCGTGGAAGTAACCACGGGTCCGCTTGGGCAGGGATTTGCATCAGGCGTCGGAATGGCGATTGCCGCATCACACTTGGCCGCCACCTTCAACAACCCCGGACATGAACTGATCGATACCTTCATCTATGCCATTGTCACCGATGGTGATTTGATGGAGGGCGTTTCCTCCGAGGCTGCTTCTCTGGCCGGGCATCTCTCGCTTGGACGTTTGATCTATCTCTACGACGATAACAAAATTTCGATTGACGGCTCCACTGACCTGGCCTTCACCGAAGACCGCGCCATGCGCTTTGAATCCTACGGCTGGCACGTCCAGCGCGTGGACGATGGCAACGATGTGGATGCAATTGACACAGCCATCAAGGCTGCCAAAGCCGACCCGCGCCCGTCCATTATTATGTGCCGTACGATCATCGGGTTCGGTGCGCCGAATCGACAGGGGACATCCAAGGCGCACGGCGAACCGCTCGGCGACGAGGAACTCAATGCCGCCAAGGACAACCTCGGTTGGGAGAAGGAACCGCGTTTCTTTATCCCCGAAGATGTGCTGGCGTTCTATCGCAAAGCCGTGGATCGCGGACGCGAACTCGAAGCCGATTGGAAGATGCGCCGCGAAGCCTATGCCCGCCTTTTCCCTGATCTGGGTTCTGAATTGGTACGCCGATTGAGCGGCAAACTCCCCGAAGGTTGGGAATCCGCCCTGCCGACTTTCCCCACGGACGCAAAAGGCATGGCGACGCGCGCCGCTTCCGGCAAGGTCATCAACGCATTGGCTCCAAAACTGCCCGAACTGCTCGGCGGTTCCGCGGATCTGGCTCCTTCGAACAACACCAAAATTGACGGCTCTCCCGCTTTCCAAAAAGATTCGTATGCGGGACGCAACTTCCATTTTGGCGTGCGTGAACATGCGATGGGCTCCATTCTGAATGGCATGGCTATCTTTGGCGGATTGATCCCCTATGGCGGCACGTTCCTTGTTTTTGCGGATTATATGCGCGCGTCCATTCGTCTTGCCGCGCTTTCGCATTATCCGTCCATTTTTATCTTTACACATGACTCGGTCGGTTTGGGCGAGGACGGTCCCACACACCAGCCTGTTGAGCATTTGATGTCATTGCGTTTGATCCCGAATCTCGTTGTTCTGCGTCCTGCGGATGCGAACGAGACCGCTCAGGCTTGGAAAGTGGCGATTGAGCGCCGAGACGGTCCCACGGTGCTGGCATTGACCCGTCAGAATCTCCCAACGCTCGAATCGCCGGCCTTGGTTGAAAAAGGCGCGTATATCGTCAAGGATTTTGGCGCGCCTGAGATCATCCTGATGGCATCCGGCTCGGAAGTGAACCTCATCCTTGAAGCCGCCAAAAAACTGGCGGACGAAGGCAGGGGCGTGCGGGTGGTGTCCTTCCCAAGTTGGGAACTGTTCGAGCAGCAGGATGAAGCCTATCGCGAGTCGGTGCTGCCGAAAAACATCCAGCGGAGACTCGCCGTCGAAGCGGGAGCAACTCTCGGCTGGGAACGATACGCGCAGTCCGTCATCGGCATTGACCGCTTCGGCGCATCCGCTCCCGCGAAAGTCATCTTTGAAAAACTTGGCTTCACGGTGGAGAATGTGGCGGCGAAGGCGAAATCGTTTTAAACACAAAGGACACCAAGGTCACGAAGGAAAGAAGTTTTCTCCACGTGTTTAAACCTTTCTGATCTTCGTGTCCTTCGTGTTTGAATCTTTACAGGAGTAGGAATGAAGGTAGCAGTTGGTTGTGACCATGGCGGATTTCCATTGAAGGATGTTGTCATCAAAGCGGTGCAAGCGGCGGGACATGAGGTGATCGACGTGGGCACGTTCAGCGCGGATGCGGTGGACTTCCCTGATTTCACAAAAAAAGTTGGCGAGAAAGTTCAAGGCGGCGAAGCCGGGCGCGGAATTTTGATCTGCGGGTCGGGCATTGGCGCGGCGATTGCAGCCTGCAAGATGAAAGGCATCTATGCCTCCATTTGCCACGATACGTATTCCGCGGCGCAGGGTGTGATGCACGACGCGATGAATGTGCTTTGCCTTGGCGGGCGCGTGATCGGACCTGAACTGGTAAAGGTGCTTGTGCCTGCATTTTTGAACGCCCGCTACGAAGGTGATGATCCTGGCGGCGAACGCCTTGCAAGGCGGGTGGGGAAGATCAAAAAAATGGAAGATGACCGTTGATAGGTTGGAAAGTTGAAAGGTTTAAAGGTTGAAGGATGGCGACAATAACCCGATTTGAAGAAATTGAAGCATGGCAGACTGCCCGCGAACTCACCAAAGCGCTTTATTCCACCACAGAAGAGGGAAAGTTCTCTCGAGATTTTGGGTTGAAAGATCAACTTCGCCGTGCTGCTGTTTCAGTGATGAGCAATATTGCTGAAGGATTTGAAAGCCAAACACAGGCGTTATTCATTCGTTATCTTGGAATTGCCAAAGCATCGGCTGGGGAAGTCCGCTCTCAACTTTATGTTGCGCGTGACGTCGGTTATCTGAACGAACAGCAATTTTCAACCCTGTTTCAAATTGCCGAAAAAGCTTCCCGTCAAATCTCCCGATTTATCTCCTATCTTGAATCGCATCCACAATCCCAACGGCTACGGGAAGAATCAGAAGACTACGAAGTCTAACCATCAAACTTTCTAACCTTCAAACATTCAAACCTAAAAACGGAAACCCAAATGTACCCTATCAAAAAACTCACAAACCTCGGTCAATCCCTCTGGTACGACAACATTCAAAGAAAATTACTGGTCAACGGCGAACTTAACGCCATGATCGAACGCGGCGATATTCGCGGCGTGACCTCGAACCCCACAATTTTCCAGAACGCCATTGCAAAGACGAATGATTACGATGCCGCGTTGACACCGCTTGCCTGGGCTGGCTGGGATGCGGAAAGGATTTTCTGGCAGGTCGCCATTGAAGATATTCGGGAAGCCTGCGATCTTTTCAAACCGCTCTACGAAAAAGCCAAAGGCGGCGACGGTTTTGTCAGCATTGAAGTGAGTCCGCTGCTGGCACGGGATACTGAAAATACCATCAAGCAGGCGCAGGAACTATGGGAGCGCGTGGAGCGCCCGAACCTGATGGTGAAGATCCCTGCCACGAAGGAAGGCATCCCTGCCATCCGCGCCAGTATTGCAGCGGGGATCAATATCAACGTCACGCTGATCTTTTCGCTGGCGCGCTATGCCGAGGTGATGGATGCCTATCTTGCCGGTCTCGAAGACCGCGTTGCAAAGGAACTTCCCATTCAGCAGATCGCTTCCGTTGCTTCATTCTTTGTCTCGCGGGTCGATGCCAAGATCGATCCCAGGCTCCCCGAAGATTCTCCCTTGCGCGGCAAGGCGGCCATTGCCAACGCCAAACTGGCCTACGAAGCGTTCGAATCCATTTTTACGTCGCCGCGCTTTGCCACGCTTAAGGCTCGCTTCCGCGCGCGTGTTCAGCGTCCGTTGTGGGC
>JAUXWL010000187.1 GCA_030680155.1 Anaerolineales bacterium | reverse complement strand
ACAGCAATTCCAAATCTGAATCTAACAATCTCAACGCAAAGCCGCCAAGACGCTAAGATTCTGACCTTTCCTCGACGGAATCGGCAAGAGTACCATCTGGCGCAGGGGCAATCCTAAAAAAGCCTTGCGGCGTTGCGTCTTTGCGTTAAGGTTTGGCATCTTTACCTTCTACACAATTTTAGATTTGGAATTGCTGGATTATGCGGCACTCTGTAGCATGAAAGGGAAAAGAATTGGGTGTGTTTCAACTGAAAGGCACAGTTACTTCGCAAATGAGTTGGAACGATTTGTAACAATGATTTCCAACCCCGCAGGGGTGACCGGATTATAGATCGTGACGTTGTTCATCCATAACCCCGCAGGGGTGGCATTTTCCGCTGAACCATGTCATCTGTTTCGACAGGGTTTCGACACAGCTTCGCTAGTCAACCACCTGCTCAACACACCGCCTTCGGGATTATGGTCCCAGAGCGGTCTTTCGTTACAATCATGCCATCTGTTTCGACAGGGTTTCGACACAGTTTCGCTAGTCAACCACCTGCTCAACACACCGCCTTCGGGATTTATGCTCCAGTAAATTCCAAAGTTTAGATTTGCGCGAGAATCACATAATCCTGATCTTTTCAACTCAATGCCTGCACTACCGCGCGTAGCGGACTGCGCGAAGACGCAGTGCCGCACATCGTCCCGACACTTGCACCGAACACAAGTACGGTATGTCCTTCGGGAGGCACATGTGAAACGCACCCAAAAGAATTAAACACAGAGTACGCCAGTGTGCATGCAAAACCTGTCCGGGACGGAGGCGAAAGTCTCCCGACTTTCGAGCAAAATCAGGAGATTTTGCAGTCCATGTTGACAACCTTTGTGTGCTTCGTGCCCTCGCGCCCTGCGGGTTGTGTTTGAGTTTTTCAACTGGGATTACAATTCATGGCATGAAACGACAACTCCCCTATCACGGCTGGTGCTTCGTGTGCGGACACGACAATCCGCATAGTATTGGGTTGACATGGTTCGTGGACGACGAAGGTATGATGACCTCCGAGTTCACGCTGAACGAAGCGCAGCAGGGACCACCCGGTCACGCGCACGGCGGCGCATCCGCGGCGATTTTAGATGAGGCCATGGGTCTGGTCGTCTGGGCGGCGGGACATAAAGTAGCGGCAGTTAATCTGGAGATCAACTATCACAAGCCTCTTCCGCTCAACCAACCGCTGACTCTCGAATCCAGGATCACCCAGATGGATGAGCGGAAAATTTTCAGCGTGGGGGAAATTCGACTTGCAGATTCAACCGTCGCCGTGAGTGGACGCGGGATCTACGTCGCCGCGCCGAAGTTGTTCGAGAGTGTCCGTTTGGGCCGGGATCCGAAGGCATGAAATACATCCGCTTTCTGATCGTGTTTCTTTTTCTCAGCGCCTGCGCCCCTGCGCCAACTGCAGAGCCAACCGCAACTGCATCTGCGCCGTATCGCATTACAGCAGAGGAAAATCTGTATGCCCCGCGTACCGGTGACTTGGGCAGGCAGATCGCAGACGTGACCATCACTTCGGTCAATTTATCGGAGCGGTTTGATCTGACACCCTCGCGCGTGGTGGTGAGATTCCTCGGTTCCATGCCAGGCGTCTGTAATGAGTTACGCATCAACGTGGAACCGCCCGATGAAGAATTCCGCATCTTCATTGAAGTGTATAGTTTGAGCGATGCCAGCCTCACTTGTGACCGGGTCTTTCAGCAATTCGAAGCCAGTATCATGCTCGGAACTTATTCCAATGGCAGATATACCATTTGGGTGAATGACAGCCTGGTCGGTGACTTTGTTACTTATTAAATAAGGAACTTTTCAAGCTGGGAGAGCGTCAGGAAGATAAAACAAGGAGATAAATCATGAAAAATATCACACTCATACTTCTCGCCCTGCTACTTATGCTTTCTGCCTGCGCCCCCAGCATGGAGGAACCCATGAATAATGATACCCCTGTCAGCAGCGATGACCCAGCCACGCCACGCCCCGAAGAACCTTTGCTCCTTCCTGAGAATGGACTCATACGTGAAAATGTTTATATTGAATCGACAGAATTACTCACCATGGAAAGTTATCCACTGCAATTCATGCTTTCCATCTCAGGCAGCCTGCCTACTCCCTGCCATCAATTACGCGTGGATGTCAGTCCGCCGGATGCGAATAAGAAAATCATGGTGGATGTGTACTCAGTGACAAATCCCGAGGCCATGTGCATTCAAGTACTCGAGCCGTTCGACACGAACGTTGCGCTCGGCAGTTTCCCCGCAGGGAAATACACTGTGTGGGTCAACGGCGAAATGGTCGCGGAGTTTCAGGCTTAACATTTAATGATCGAGTATCTGTGAGAGGAACAATTTCGTCCGATCTTCTTTCGGTGATTTGAAGATATCCTCGGGTGTTCCGCTTTCCACGATCTGTCCTTGATCGAAGAAGAACATGCGGTCTGCAACGGCGCGGGCAAAGCCCATCTCGTGGGTCACGACAAGCATGGTCATGCCTGATTTTGCCAGCTCGACCATCACATCCAATACTTCCTTGATCATCTCAGGATCGAGCGCCGAGGTCGGCTCATCGAAGAGCATGATCTTCGGCTGCATGGCAAGCGCGCGCGCAATGGCCACACGCTGCTGCTGGCCGCCTGATAATTGTCCGGGGTATTTATGCGCCTGTTCCGGGATACCCACCCGTTCCAGCAGTTGCAGTCCAATCTCTTCCGCTTTTTCCTTTGTCCATTTGCGCACTTGAATGGGCGAAAGAATAATATTCTGCATTACCGTCAAATGCGGGAACAGGTTGAACTGTTGAAACACCATACCCGCCTCCATGCGGATCTGCTCGATGTTTCGCACGTCATGACTCAACTCAATGCCGTCTACAATGATCTGCCCGCGCTGATGTTCCTCCAGGCGGTTGATCGTGCGAATAAAGGTGGACTTCCCCGAACCAGACGGCCCAAAGATGACGATCACCTCGCGGCGTTCTACATCCATATTGACACCCTTCAATGCATGGAAATTTCCATACCACTTATGCACATCACGGACTGAAATAATGGTATCGCGATTCTGTAACATGATAAATATCTCCTCTGGAATTATCGGTTCCCAACGCCAAGTTTCACTTCCAACTGCTGGCTTAAGTAGGACATGCCATAACTCAATACCCAGTAGATCAGGGAAATGAATACATACACTTCTCTTTGCAAGCCCAAAAAGTCCGGCTGGGCCAGCACGGTTTTTGCGATGCCCACCAGGTCGAACAAACCGACAATTGCCACCAGCGCAGTATCCTTGAAAACAGCAATAAACTGTCCGACCAGGATCGGGATGATCAAGCGCAAGGCTTGCGGCAGGATGATGTAGACCATTGTTTGCGCGCCGTTCAAGCCAAGCGCATGGGCCGCTTCAAACTGGCCCTTTGGGATGGCTTGCAGGCCTCCGCGTACATTCTCCGCGAGATACGCAGCGCTGAATAATGTAACGGCAACCATCGCACGCAGAATACGATCAACCGTCCAATTGGGCGGCAAAAAGAGGGGCAGCATCAATTGAGCCATAAAAAAGATGGTGATCAATGGAACGCCGCGCACCAATTCGATATAGATCACGCTTGCGAGGCGGATGATCGGCAATTCAGACCTGCGCCCCAAGGCAAGGAATACACCCAATGGGAATGAAAAAAGGATGCCAACCACCGTAAGCAGGAAAGTGAGCAGTAAACCGCCCCACAGATTGGTGCCGACGATGGGCATCGTCCCGCCTTCAGGCGTGAAGCCTCGCGTCAGCAGGAGGAACATTGGCAGGGATAGAATCCACCCAAAAATCACGCTCCTCCCCAGCGCCTGTGGCTTGCTCCATCCGATCCCCCAACCGATCACTCCGGTCAGACTGAGGATGATAAGCCATTTGCGAGGTTCACTTCCAAATGGAAGGAGTGTCAGCAAGGCAGGGAAGGCAAGCAGGAGAATGGTTGCAACATACGATCTGCGCGCCCAGATGGCAAGGGAGTTGCCCGTTAGGAACATGAGGAAGCCGAGCGCAAGCCACAACCGCCATAGCTGTTGAAGCGGATACTGACCAACCATGAACAAGCGCAGATTTACCGAAACTACTTTCCATTCCGCAACCGTGAATGCCCATGTCAGGAGTCCCGTTACAGCCCAGTAAATGATGAATGCGCCAATTATGGTCAAGGCGGCATCGAGCCATGAACCAAAGAGGTTCTTCCGCAGCCAGCGCAGGATGCCAAATCGTTCTGTAAGTGGAGGAAGGATCGAGTTTTCCTGGGTCATCTTATCTCTCCACCAGTTTTATTCTTCGGTTATACCAGTTCATAAACACCGATGTGATCAAACTGAACATGAGGTACGTTATCATGACCAGCGAGAACATCTCCACCGCTCTCCCCGATTGGTTTTGAATCGCATTCGAGATATAGAACAGATCGGGATACCCAACTGCAATGGCAAGCGAGGAATTTTTTATCAGGTTTAGGTACTGACTGGTCAACGGAGGGATGATCACGCGCAGAGCCTGCGGGAAAACAATCAAACGCAAGGTTTGAAAACCGTTCAAGCCCAAAGCACGGGAGGCTTCCACCTGTCCTTTTGAGACGGAAAGAATGCCCGAACGGACCACTTCGCCAATAAAAGCGGATGTGTACAGAACCAGCCCGGAAGTCAATGCCATGAACTCGGGGCTGAGAACTTTTCCGCCGGTCATGTTCAAGCCTTCGATAACGGGCGCATCGAATGTGAGCGGCTTTTCAGGCAGGATAAACCATCCGACCACCCCAACGATGACAAAGGTCAGGAGTGTCCAAAGTGTGGTCAGCGGGGCGCGCCCGGTACGCTTGCTGTAGGATTGAAAAAGGAAGAAAACGCCCACAGCCAGGATCAAGCCGACAATCAGAATCAGGCGAAAGGTCTGGTATGAATCGGTGGGCAGTCCCCATGGAATTCCCACGCCGCGATTCGTCAAAAAGATGGAGCCGGGCCAGATCACAGCCTCCTTAACCCTCGGCAGCTTGAGGAAAACACCCAGATACCAGAAAATCAAAAATACCAGCAGTGAGAGATTGCGGATGAGTTCAAGATAGAAAGCTGCGAGGCGGTTGATCAGGAAGCTGGTTGAAAGCCTCGCAACCCCCAGAATCACGCCAAATACTGTCGAGGCGATGACCCCCACAATACTGACGGATAACGTGTTCAGCAATCCGATTTGGAAGGCCCGCCAATACGATGAAGTCCGGCTGTATGGAAGCAGGGTTTCGGCAATGTCAAAGCCGGAAATGCCTTTCAGAAAATTTAAACTGAGGCTAATGCCTTGTCTTGCAAGCCCTGCCTTCATGTTTTGATAGATCAACGAACCAATGAAAAGAAGCCCGATGATGAAAACCACCTGACCCAAAATATTCAGAATGCGTTCATCTCGCCAGAATGGGATTGTTGCTTTTTGCTTTGCGCTTTCCTGCATGGGCAAACCTCCAGTATTCCAGTGTAAAGAAAAAGAGGGCAGGGAATAATTCCCGGCCCTCTTTTTTTTATCTGCTTAGCGAACAGGCGGAGCGTAAAGCAAGCCGCCTTCGGTGTACAGGCTGTTGTAGCCGCGCGGAATGTAGGTCGGCGTATCCGGTCCGAGGCTGCGATTGTATACTTCCTCGTAGTTGCCAACAAGTTTGATGATGTTGTATCCCCAATCGTTATTCAGACCGAGTTTCAAGCCCATATCGCCTTCAAGGCCCAGGAGGCGCATGACTTCCGGCGCCGTGGCGCTGGAGCGGACGCTATCCACATTGGCGGAGGTGATGCCGAATTCTTCACCGGCAATCATGGCGAAGACGGTCCATTGGGCAATGTCGAACCACTGATCGTCGCCGTGGCGGACCATGGGACCAAGCGGTTCCTTGGACATGGTCACATCGAGGATGACGTGTGCCGACGGGTCAGCAAGGACGGTGCGGCGGGAGACAAGACCGGATTTGTCGGTCGTGACAGCATCACAACGTTCTTCTGCGTAAGCGGCAAAGGTAGAGTCGGCGTCTTCATAGACCGCGGGAGTATAGGCAATACCCAGGGAAGACATCACGTCGGCCAGATTGAGTTCAGTGGTTGTACCGGTCTGAACGCAAACGGTTCCGCCAGCCAGGTCCTGCAAGCTGTTGATGCCGCTGTCAGCGGGAACCATCATGCCCTGACCATCATAGAAAGTGGTGGCAGTGAAGTTGCCGCCCAATTCAGTATCACGAACCAGCGACCAGGTTGTATTGCGGCTGAGGACGTCTATTTCACCGGACTGCAAAGCGGTAAAACGTTCTGCAGCAGTTACTGGACGGAATTCAACCTTGTTGGCATCACCAAAGATGGCTGCCGCAAGGGCCCGGCAATAGTCAACATCTATGCCGGAGAAATTTCCATCGGCATCGATGTAACCAAAACCAGGGACTTGAGAATTCACGCCACAGATCAGATTCCCACGCGCCTTGACAGTTTCAAGGGTCACGCCATAACCTGAAGGGGCAACAACTGCGCCTTCGGCAGGAACTTCCACGATTACAGTTTCAACAACGGTCACAGGCTCCCCGCCAGTTGTCGAAGCCCCACCACATGCAGCCAGCACAAAGCTTGCCACAAGTAACAACGATACGATCCATAGGGTTTTACGCATTTCTCCTCCTTTGAGAAATTGGTCGGATATGACAGAAAACGAATATACATTTTCAAACACTTCGCAGTAGTTCACCTCCTTTCAAAAAAGTGTATATCTTTAATAAACCATTTTAGAGAAAAAAGCAAGTCTAATCCCCTGGTGACAGCGGTGAAGAAAACCGGCTCAGCGCAGAGGTGCGGGCGAGAACAAGGAGGAGGAGAGCAAGAACAGGCGCGCAACAATCTCCCAAAAACGGGTGGCGATGGCCTCATCGGATGTCAAAAGTGAAAAAGTGAG
>JAUXWL010000222.1 GCA_030680155.1 Anaerolineales bacterium | reverse complement strand
GGGTCTTTTGGTTTATCCTTCAATTTTGAATCCAATGCAGACCAGATACCCGCCGCCAGTGTGCTGCCGGTCCTGCGGCGCAGGTTCACTTTATAAATGGCTTTCTCCCCATCGCCAATACGGACCAGCCAGTATTGCTGTGTCAATGTTGCCAGCGCCTCGTCCAGTTCACTGCGGGAGAGGCGGTCCTTTTCAGGCATGGCGTCCACGATCTCACACAAACGGGGATGGCTCAATTGCAGTTCACGCAGCATCAGGCGCATGATCCGCCTCAGTGCAGGGGACAGTTCAGCCAGGTCGAGAGGCGTGATCCCTCCCTCCTGCTGTTTATTCTCAATTTCCTTGTTTAACCGATCAAAGACTCCAGGCATGGCAACCTCCTGCTCTCTCAGTACAACTCAGGCATACTGATCGGTTCCGGCTGCGGCTCACATTCGCCGCACCAGATGACATTTGCTACCGCCAGGCCTTTGGGAGTGTTGTTTGCGCCCACGAACATCGTCAAAAACGTGGACATGGTCGCGGCGTGATCTTTGCAGACAAACCGTCCACAAAACGCACAGGAGGCGCGTGCGGCTTCTTCACAGTGCCAGCATTTCATGATTCGCCTCCTATTCTATGACGAGAATTGCCTGCGCCACCTCACGCAATGCCTTCGACCAGTCATGATCGGGGAAGCGCAGGGAGAACAGGTCATTGCTGGCATTATCCGCCAGGTCGAAGGAGAGCGGCAAAATACCCGCCACAGGCGCGTGGAATTTACTGGCAATTTCCTTGCGCAATTCCACAAAATCATACTTGGGCAGCGCCTTGTTTACCATCAGGACCAGGTTCGGGACATCCAAACTGCGGGCAATATCCACTGTCACTGATGTTCCCTGCAAATCCTGGTTATCGGGGCGGAGGATGATAATCAAAATATCAGAGGTGGCAATCGAAAGCAGGGTCTCTTCATTCAAGCCAGGATGCGTATCAATGAAAAGATAATCCAGGTCAAATTCCTTGATGGTGCTTTGAAGACCCTCATTCAACAGGTTGAAATCGATACCTTCCTTCAATATCTGGCTGATCTCACGACCGCGGATACTGGAGGGAAAAAGCCACAGATCCTTGCCTGCCAGCTTTGCGCGTCCATCAGCGCCGCCGGTGTTCTCACCAATCGAAAAACCGATCTCGCGGATGGTCGCCTTACCATGCAGGAAGTCGTTCATGGTTTTGCCCATTTTATTCTCATCAAGACCAAACAGGACATGAATGCCCGGAGATTGGATATCCGTATCCACGACCCCCACACGCTTGCCTGCCATGGCCACCAGCGCAGCCAGGTTTGCAGTGGTATTGGACTTTCCCGTCCCCCCGCGAAAAGAATGGATGGAAACGATTTTGCCTTTCATTCAACCTCCAAGTTAATCCTGATGTCGCTTCTGCCTCAAAGCCTTTGCCTGCTCTTTGAGTTGCGCATAAAATTCGGTGCTGGTAATTTCCTCGAACTCCTGTTTCCTGCGCGCCTGGTCGATCTCAAACGACAGTTTTTCCAATTGCTGTTTCAAGCCGTCTTCACGCTCTTTCACCCTATTCACCATTGTAAAGAACGCAGAAAGTAATTGCGTGGCCTTATCGTCATCCGAAGCGGTCTGATTCGTCGGCTGTGTTTGATCGACAAACGAATAGTCGCCTTCGGCGATCTTTTGCGCCCAATCAATCGCCCGCTCGATATACGTGGTGGAAAAACGCAGACGGTCTGAATAACTGCGGATGATCGAAAGCGACACATCCGGGCGCTGGTTCAGAATCTTTTCAAACACATCGTTCTTCAGTTCGAGAACCTGTGCATCTTCCAGGGCAATCACCGTGGCAGAGCGCCTCCCCTGATCCAGCAGCGCCATCTCACCGATCGTCTCTCCGGGTCCGCATTTATTGATAATCAACTCATCGCCCTTGGAATCCACGGTTACGATCTTCACCCAGCCCTGATGGATCAGGAATAGCGAATCTCCCACCTCCCCTTTCTTCATCAAGACATCATTTTTGGACAGTCTTCGGGTGGTCGCCTTCTGGGCGACCTCTGCCAACGCATCATCGGAAAGTCCGCTAAAGATCAACGTTTTTTTCAATTGACGAAGGATATCAGTGCTCATGATTCATCTCCTTCGGATTTGGATGACTGTGCCCGGCCGGTGGCGCGGTCCCACAAACCGCCTCCTTTTTGACCTGTGTTTGATTCAGCGATACGGGCATTGATCGAACCCCAAAGATTCACATCCTGCGAAAGATACACCTGACGGACAAACAACATGCAATAAGGTCCGATCTCATCACGCAGCACTTCCATCTCAGCGTGCAAGGTATCGATGATTTTGAGCATTTCCTCTTTCCTGGCTTTGTTAAAAGTGGTATCCAGCAGTTGAGTCTTAATGGCAATCTCTGTTTGCCTGCTCATCATTGTCTTTACTTTTTCCGCCTTCTCCCTGCCAAACTGCACCGCAAGGGGTTTCAGTAATTTTTCAACTTCCTCGATCCGATTCAGCGCCCGCACTTCATTTTGTGTAACGCGGTTCAAGTCTCCCAGCTTTTCACTGATGAATTCCTTCTGAATGTACAAACCGCGTTGAATTGCAATATAGATCAACCCAATCCCCACGCCGCCGAAAATAACCGCAAAGATCACCGCCGTACCGGAGCTCACCATGGTATTGAAGATCATGTGAAATCCGCTGGCAAAAATATAACCAAGGATTACCCATAACCAGCTTTTTATACCTTTTTCCGCACGCCACATGGAAAGCGCCACTCCAACGACCCCGCTCCCCGCAGCATGGATCAGGTTTGTGGAAAACACGCGCGCCACCGCCACAATAATGGCGATCTCGGAATTGCCGATCACATATTCATAATTTTCGATGATGGCAAAACCAATGCCTGCGCCAAACCCATAAACTGCGCCGTCCACAACGTAATTAAAATCCGTCCGGGTTATCAGGTAGACCAGGATCAAGCCTTTGAGCGCTTCCTCCAATATCGGACCGAAAACACGGATGACCGTCTCACGGCTCGCCCAGCCCATTTCAATAATCAGCGGATTAATTTGCGCGGCAATCAGATAGGCTATTCCCCCCCATGCCATGGAAACCAGCACGAAGTTGAATTTACCGGTGCCAAACAAGTCCCGGCTTCTTATAAAATGCAAAAACAACAAGGGGATGAGGAATGCAATGCCCAGCGCTATATAAATAACAATCACGAAAGAATATTACCGTAACTACATCTCCCCCGCAAGACCAAAAATTGACAAAACAAGTGGAGGATGGCAGGCATAACCTGCCATCCTCCATCTCTCGTTGTATGATTAGTAACCTCGGGAACCAGGTTCCTTGGAGGGAGACCACTGTGACCACTTGTCTGTGGAGGGGTGCGAAGTGATCTCGTAGATGTCACTGCCGCCCTGCCACCAGGTCGAGTAGATGTTCGGGTTGCCGCTGCGGGTCGAGGTGAAGGACACATCGGTGCCGCCGCAGTTCCAGGTTGGGGCGGAGTCCACACCGCCGAAATCGGTCAACTGGTACTCGGTGTTGCTCTGCAGGTCATAGGTGAACACATCGGTGTTCTCGCCATTCGTCACCTGGTAGGCGATGCGGTTGCCTTCGGGCGACCAGCTCGCGTTACCGGCGTTGCCACCGATGGACACTTGCTTGAATGCCTCACCCTTCAAGTCGGAGACGAACAGGTCCCATGTGCCGCTCACGTTGATGAAGAATGCCAACTGCTTGCCATTCGGCGACCAGCTTGGGAAGAGCACATCCGTCGCAAATTCTGTCACCGCATACTCCGTACCTGTGGAGATGTCGAACAGATACACATTCCAGGCGCCGCTGCGGTTGGATTGATAGGTGAACCAACTCTTGTCGGGAGACCAGAACGGGTTGACATCATCCGCTACATTCGAGGTCAGTTGTAATTCTGCGCCTGTGTCCTTGTTCAACAGGAAGATGTCCCAGTTACCGTTTCGGTCACTCTGGTACAGCACGGACTGGTTGTCGGGACCGAACATGGCGTTGATGTTGTTGGACTGCGTATTCGTCAGGCGGTTCTGGGACTTACCCATGCTGTCGGCGATGTATAACTCAACGTTGCCGTCGCGGTCACTCTGGAAGACCACCCACTCGTCGTTGTCCGAGCGGCTCGGGCGGGAGTCCATTGAGTTGCCCTGGCTGAGGTTGATCGGTTCCGCGCCCAGACCTTCGAGCCCATCCAGGCGGAAGACATCCAAGGTGCCGGAGCGGAAGGAGTGGAACATGATCCAGTTCGGGCAGGCGCCAGAGACAGGCACACTTTTCGGTGTCACTTCCGTGATCGGGGGAGGAGGAGGCGCACAGCTTGCGTCGGTTGCGGGATCACACGCGGGAGGAGGAGGCGCGCAACTTGCATCGGTTGCGGGATCACACGGAGGAGGGGGAGGAACACAACTTGCATCGGTTGCGGGATCACACGGAGGGGGGGGAGGAGCGCAGTCTTCCTTCGTGGGATTACATAAAATTTCCTTCGGGGTACAAACAGGATCCACTTCACCTTGAGCAGCGCGGCAGTTGGCATGAAGACTGCCGACAACCGGGTTGCCGCGGCCATGGTCGCCTTGCCCACAGGGGAGTTCGCCTGCATCCAAACAGGGATCGGAGGGATCCTGCTTGGAACCGCGAACGATTACGCCGCCAGGATTCTGAACACTTGGGTCGCCGGTACCGGGCTCACTGGGTCCGCCGGAGTTGCCTCCGCCGCCCTGGTTGCCGCCGCCGCCCTGATTTCCACCGCCACCCTGATTGCCGCCGCCCTGATTTCCACCGCCACCTTGATTGCCGCCACCACCCTGATTACCGCCGCCACCTTGATTGCCACCGCCGCCTTGGTTGTCACCACCGCCTTGGTTGCCACCGCCTTGGTTACCGCCGCCTTGGTTATCACCACCGCCTTGGTTGCCACCGCCCTGGTTACCGCCGCCTTGGTTACCGCCGCCACCTGCGCCGCCTTCAAGTCCCTGAGAGGGGACACAGGCAGAAAGCAGGAGGGAGGCAACCAGCACGAGCGAAAATAATGTAAGAACGCTTTGCTGCCATGTACGACTCTTTGAGTTGGCTTTCATATTTCTCTCCTTTAAAAATTGTTGATCAGATTATATTCTTAGAGGGCTTGATAACTCATTAACTATTCTCTGCCTCCTGAATAACATGTGGGGATTCGCTGTAACGCCGTGAAGTATCAGCTTCGTTATTTTCGGCGCTTTATCCATAAAATTAACACTAGCATGATGGTCAGCCCCAGCGCAATAAACGTCCCAAGCGTGGGGGTGAGCGCAGCAGCAGTGGTGGATGACCCGGCGGCGGTGAGATATGGCGATGCAATGACAAACAGGAGCAATACGCTCACCACACCAATGAGCGCCCTTACCTGCGGGCGGGCGAACCACTTTTTCCAAAATGGTTGTTCCGTCTCCTGGGTTTCACGTCGGATGCGGTTTTTCAGGCGCACCTGCATTTGCTTGACACGCGCTTCATCCAGGGAGACGGGAGGGTAGGTTTTGCTCAGGCGGAGGACCGTGTCCTCGAGCAGGAGCAGGTCCTCGTCTGCGGTGGAGGCGGTTTGTTTCATCCGCCCTTCCAGCATGTCATCTGTGAAGTCTGCCAGCCGGTCATCCAGATTTGAGTTTTGTGAAGTATTGGTTCGGCTCATTTCATCCATCCAGATGATTGCGAAGCGCAGAGATCGCCCGTCGGAACAGGGACTTGGTCGCTTCGAGGTTTTGATTCATCGATTTTGCAATTTCGTTGAATTGCAATTCTTCGGCAAATCGCAGGAGGATCACTTCGCGGTAGTTTTCAGGTAATGCGTGGAGTGCGCGTTGGATCAGCACGCGTTCTTCCATCATTTTCTGGGTACTGCCTTCAGTGTATCCGGCTGCCTCGGAGAGCGATGCAAGAAGAGGTTCCTGCTTGCGGTTGCGCTTCCTATAAAATTCGGCTACTTTATGATTTGTTAAGGTGCGAAGCCAGGTGCTAAACTGGGAATCGCCCCGAAAGGATGGGAGCGATTTCAGCGCTGCGATGAAGATTTCCTGGGTGACGTCTTCAATGTCACTCTCCGGTACGACATAGCGGACCCGTTTGTAGACGCCGGGGAGATAACGTTGATAAAGCATGTCAAATGCTTCATTTTTGCCATCCTTAAACCGCTGGATGAGGTCTTCATCACTGGCATTTTCTGGGGCTGTGTTGAACGTGTTTTCCATATATTTAGTGGGGATAAGTACAAAAAACGGGTTGATGGGCGCGGCAAATGCTTAATGTTCGCTGGAATATAACATAAACAGGATAGGAAAAGTAGGGATTTGACTTTCAGTCTGGTTAGGCTATAATCGTTGAGAAGTACTCGTTGTCAGTCAACAAGAATATCACAAAACCTGAGAGGGACGATGTCCAAAATCATTTCAATTCACTCTTTCCGTGGTGGGACTGGAAAATCGAATACAACAGCAAATATTTCCGCCTTGCTCGCGATGGATGGCGCTCGTGTTGGTGTCGTTGACACGGACATTGCCTCGCCCGGCATTCATGTGTTGTTTAATTTGGATGAATCCGATATGGTGCATTCCTTGAATGACTACCTCTGGGGGAAATGCGGCATCGAAGAAGCGGCCCATGATGTTACCGGGCATGTCGGCGGTGAGATCAAGGGGCAGATCTTCCTCATCCCTTCCAGCATCAAGCCTGGTGAGATCGCCCGCATCCTGCGCGAAGGCTATGACGTGGGTCTGCTGAATGACGGTTTCCGCGATGTCGTGGAAAAACTCAAGCTGGATTACCTGCTGATCGATACGCACCCCGGTCTCAATGAAGAAACCCTGCTTTCCATCGCCATTTCCAATGCGCTGGTCATCATTCTCCGCCCGGATTCGCAGGACTATCAAGGCACAGCGGTGACCGTGGATGTTGCCAAAAAGTTGGATGTGCCAAATATGCTGATGCTGGTTAATAAAGTTCCATCTCAATTCGATATTGATGATGTTCGTACACGGGTTGAACAAACCTATGATGCGGTCGTTGGCGCGGTGCTGCCCCACTCTGATGAAATGATGACCCTCGCCAGTTCTGGAATATTTGCCATACGGTTCCCTGATCACATTGTCACCCAGGGTTTACGTAAACTTGTTGACCAACTAAAATAAGCCTGCAAATCAGGCTCAGGCTGCAAGGAGGGCGCCATGAGCGAAACTGTTTTTGAAATCGCCATAAGGGAATTGGAGGAGCGCAAGGAAGATATTCGTCCCTCTGATGTCATCCTGCTTTCAGAACCGCTTCGTTCGGCGCTGAATTTTGTCATCCGCCTCGGGCGTTTCAGCCTGACCGAATTCACGGAAAAACTTCCCTTCACACGGGATGAGACAAAACGGATCGCTGACCTGCTTGTAGAGCGGAACCTTTTCGCAGTCTCGCGCTTTTCCAATGCGGAGGAAACATTTTACGAGTCACGCCTCACTGCGATGACCCGTCCGCTCAAGAAACCGCCAATCGACCTCTGGAAAAAGATAGACTGACACTCCCCGCCGGGTACAGCGCAAAACTATCGGTAACCTGCTCCCTGCGCCGTACCCATATCTGGGCATACATCCTCGGCGCAGGGTTCCCTCGCAAAACGCCGCCGGGGACGGCGGCTGGAGCATAATCGCCGAGACTTTTGCGCTATACCCCTCCCCGCCCGCAAAAACGGGCGGGTTTTATTTCGGCTATAATGCAAAACATGGCAGATAAACTCCTCTCCCGTTACGAAGAGCTTAAGGCGCAGGTCAACTTTCACAATTATCGGTATCATGTGCTGGATGCGCCCGTCATCAGCGACCTGGAATATGACCGCCTGCTGAACGAATTAAAGAAAATCGAAGCGGATCATCCAGACTGGGTCACGCAAGACTCTCCCACGCAGCGCGCGGGCGCAAAGGTTTCAGAAAAATTCGAGAAAGTCCGCCACCCTGCGCCCATCCTCTCGCTTGCCAACGCCTTCGGCGCGGACGATGCCCGCGCCTGGTTCGAGCGTGTCAAGAAAATAGACGACCGTGTGGAAAAAGCGAAATTCGTCGTCGAACCCAAAATAGACGGCTTGTCCGTCGTCCTTCATTATCGTGACGGCATGTTTACACAAGGAGCCACCCGCGGCGACGGCGAAGTGGGTGAAGATATCACCAGCAACCTGCGGACGGTGAAGGCGATTCCATTGAAGATACCCGTGGACAGTGATCAGTTTTCAGTAATCAGTGATCAGTTATTAGTTGCCAGTGTGCCCCGACATCTCGTCATTCGCGGCGAGGCGTTCATTCCCATCAAAGAGTTTGAAGAACTGAATAAAAAACTGGAAGAGGCAGGCGAGAAGACCTATCTCAATCCGCGCAACACGGCGGCGGGATCCCTGCGGCAACTTGACCCCGTGCTGACAGCCTCGCGCCCCATCACCTTGCTGGTCTATCAAATCGTCCATGCCGAAGGCGGAACTGTGCCAACGTCGCAGTGGGAGATTTTGCAATATCTCAAATCGCTCGGCTTCCCCGTTTCGGATATCCCCAAACGCTTCGACGACTTGGACTCCGCAATTGCCTACACTGAGACATTCAATGAAGGACGCGACACGCTTCCCTACGAAGCCGACGGCATGGTCATCAAAATTGACGATTTAACCCTCGCCGCAGATTTGGGCTTTGTGGGCAAAGACCCGCGCGGAGCAGTCGCCTTCAAATTCCCAGCGCGAGAAGTGACGACGACCCTGCTTGGCATCGACGTCGAAGTCGGGCGGACAGGCGTGCTGACCCCCAGGGCAGTTCTCGAAGCCGTGGAAATCGGCGGCGTAGTCGTCCGCAATGCCACGCTTCATAATTTTGATTACATCGAGGAAAAAGACATTCGCATCGGAGATCGGGTGCTGGTCAAACGCGCAGGGGAAGTGATCCCCTATGTCATCGGTCCCGTCGTGGACGCGCGCTCTGGCAAGGAAAAGACCTACAGACCGCCCATGAAATGTCCCGCCTGCGGACAGCCCGTGGAGCATTTCGAAGGCGAAGTGGCGTGGTATTGCGTCAACGCCGCCTGCCCCGCGCAGCTCGTCCGCAATGTGGAGCATTTTGTCTCGCGCGGCGCAATGGACATCGAAGGGTTGGGAACGGAACTTGTAAAAATATTGATCGAAACCAATTCCATCCGTGACGTCGCTGATCTCTTTACACTCACCATCGAAGATTTGGCGGTTATCAATGAAGAGTTGAACAGAAAACGAAAAACCAAAAATCCGCCCAAGACCCCGGCAAAAGCAACTGCAAAGAAAGCGCCCGACAAGCGACCTGAAAAACTGTTCAACGCCATTTCCAATGCAAAAAAGCAACCCTTGCACCGCCTAATCATCGGACTGGGGATACATGGCGTGGGTGAGGTCATGGCAAAGGATTTAGCAATAACCTTCGGCGACCTGGATAATCTTTCCAACGCGACAAAAGATGGTTTGATGGAAATTGGCGGCGTCGGCCCGAATATTGCCGAATCAATTGTAGATTGGTTCTCAACGACAACAAACAAAAACCTGCTCAAGAAACTCAAACAAGCGGGCGTCTGGCCCTCCGAGAAGAAAAAAACATCTGCCAGCACAGGCAAACTCTCAGGCATGACCTTTGTGGTGACGGGCACACTGCCCACGTTATCCCGCGAAGGCGCAAAGGAATTTATCGAAGGCAGTGGCGGAAAAGTGACCGACAGTATCAGCAAGAAAACCAGTTACCTTGTGCTCGGCGAAAACCCCGGCTCAAAATTCGAGAAGGCAAAGTCGCTTGGGGTGAAGGTCATTGATGAAGCGGAGTTGAGGAAAATGGTCAAATAGTCCCCATGGGAGACACAGGGTGGGCGCATCATCTATGTCACCCCTTCGGGGTTTTGAAAATATGAAATTCTGGTTCTATAACAATCCCATCCCTTCGGGATTATTGGAACGTGAAATCCAATCCCGAAGGGATGGCAGGACTATAGACGGCATCGTACAGAAATGTAAATCCCGAAGGGATGACAAGATTATAGAATTGAATGCAACGCAACCCAAATCCCGAAGGAATGATATGATGCAAAACCTATGACACCCCTTCGGGGTTCGGATGGATGGAATGCTGGTTCTATAATAATTTCATCCCTTCGGGATTGATGGAGCGAGAAAATCCAATCCCGAAGGGATGGCAGGATCATAGAATTGAATGCAACGCAACCCAAATCCCGAAGGCGGTGTGTTGAGCCTGTCGAAACAGATGACATAATTCGTAATCATCGGAGGTGACCATGGCTGGAACATTTTCCCAAATTTACATCCAAATTGTCTTTGCCGTGCAGGGGAGACAGAACCTCCTCCAAAAAGAATGGCGGCAGGAAGTATTCAAATACATGGCGGGGATCGTCAGGAACAAGGGACAAAAGCCGATCATCGTCAATGGCGTGGAAGATCATGCGCATGTGTTCGTTGGGTTGAAACCGTCGAAGGCGCTCTCCGATCTGGTGCGGGATGTCAAAAACAATTCCTCCAACTTCATCAACGACCACGCATGGATCAAGGGCAGGTTCAACTGGCAGGAAGGCTACGGGGCATTCTCATACAGCCATTCGCAAATCGGGAATGTGTACGACTATATTTTAAATCAAGAGAAGTATCACGCCAAACAAACCTTCAAAGGATGAATATATGGATTTTCTCAGGAGGTTCGAGGTCGAGCATGATGTGAAATATTTGTTCGAGTGGATCGAGTGATTTCGGCATGCAGGTAAAGAATCTACGCCGTCATTTCGGCGCGCCCCCTCATCCCATTTTGCAATGCGCTCTTCAGCACTTCATTCTGCATGGCGGGATTCAAATTGAAGGTCACGCTCCACAACTTATGAATATCGCCGACGGTAATCACGGGGGCCGCCATGATAAAGGCTTCGAAGATTTCCGCATCTTCATCCAACAGCGCCAGATGGCGGCTGCGTTCATCTTGCACGAATGCATGCACGTAATCGTACACGTCCGGCAGCGCCCAATCCATTGAAATCCCCTTTTCAAGTTGCAGGTCGTCCTCGATCTTCTGCATGACCCAGGCGATTCTGAAGGGCCACTGTTCGGTGAGGATCGCCCATTTGATCGCCGTTTGCGGCAAAACATCCGTCGAACTCAGGATGCGAGACATTCGGTAGATGTTCACGATCCGTTTCACACGGCGCGGATTGCGTGAGAGGAATTTGGAGAACGTCTCGAACGCCTGCTGCTCCTCCGGTTTGAACGGCTCTTCTTCGGGGGGAGCGGTTTCAGCGGAAGATTCCGCCTCTTTCTGCGGATCAGGCTTGGGCGGGGTCCGAAGCGGTTTTTCCTCCCTTTGAGTTTCGTCCCCGGCGCCTTCATCCGTTGTTTTGGACGTGTCCGTTGCGGGCAGTTCCTGCGCTGCCTGTTCAGCCATTTCGTGCGCTTCGTGCGATTGATACAGCAGGGACTTGACGTACTTTTTTATTGCCCCGTCGGATGCAGGCGGGATGCGAAACGGGATCTGCACGATCTTATCGAGGAACTCGTACCCTGAAACCCCTGAGTCTTTCAGCACTTCGCCGTAGCGCATCTCGACCGCCTTGACCAGCACGCGCGCATCCATTGCAAGGAAGATGACGAAGGGGTCTTCCGTGCGATCCGAAAGCAGGAGCATGATCGCCTCCAGCACTTCCACCGCTTTGTCGGGCGGACAGCGGTCCAGGTCGTCTACAAAGATAATGAAGCGTGTTTTCCGTTTTTTTCGCTCGTCCAGCGCTTTGATTAAATCGCTGATGTGGCGCAGCTCGGCTTGGATCTCCGCCATGAAGCCAACCTGTTCGCGAAAATCCTTGCGGGAGGATAGTTTCGCCAATTCCTGCGAGCGGAGCAATACAACACTGTCAATCAGCGACTTGATGCCCTTCAATAGGTCGGGCAGTTTCGAGAGCAGCGGCGAGCCGCCCAGGATCAGCAGGAAGGCGTTGGCGACGAATTTCCAATCTTCCTGAATGGATTGGTAATCGAGCAATACGCTGATGGTGAACGCGGGGACGCCGAACGCCAGAGCCAGCATGAGCGATTTTTTGAACGTGCGCCAGAGTTGCTTCAACGCTTCCTGGCGGCGGTAGTCTTGCACCAGCCTGTCGCCGCCGCTGGATTTGTAATGTTGTTCGATGCCGTCGTAGAGCGTTGTAACCAGGCCCGCCCACAGGTTTTCACTGCCCGAATACACCCAGGCGTTGAATTCTATGAAGGCGAAGTCCAGTTGTTCATCTCGCGCATTTACTGCCTTCAATTTCTCCCTGATCTTCCCCAGCAAAAAGGACTTACCCATCCCCCACGAGGCGTAAATGCCCACCGTCAGCGGCGTCTGCGTGTATTGACCTGAAAGCACCTGTGCGAAGGCATCGGCATATTTTTCGTAATCAAGCCTGTCGGGTCCCTGCGGGCGGTCATTGAGCGCAAAGTTGAGCCGAAGTTTTCCCGCTTCACTGGCTCCACTCGCGAACCGGCGTAATTCTTCGAGAGAACCGTTGAAGACGTTTAAGTCCGTCTTGCCCTGGATGCCGCCTACCTGACCCTGATCCGAATATTGCCAGAACGCCCAATTCGACCACCCGATAGGCAGCGTGGGCTGCCCATCGGGTGTCGAATATTCGGCAATCCATAGGGGATGCTGCCCCGCCCAGGAAGGGAACGCTCCATCCGTATCCACGAAATTATTCTGCAAAGTCCGCAAGTTGGAATAGAGGATCGGTTTCCTGCCAAGCGCGGATTCCACCCTGTTGAGCCAGGCTTTTACGCGGGGGACAAGTTCGCCGGCCATGGAGGGATCCACCGGCTCGATATCAAGCACGGACGGCAACTCTCCCATATCGTTCTTATCAGACGTTGAGAGTACCGTTTTGATGAAAAAATCCGCCTGCGACTCGGGGTCAGCAATGGGGTCGAACACATGATACGCGCCACGCAGCAATCCCACCTCCTTTGCGCTCACCCAATTTAAGTTGAACATGGGGTCGGCGTTTTTTTCCCCGTGAGTCGCTTTGATGAAGGCAAAGGACTGTCCCTCTGCGGCGGCGCGCTGCCAGTCAACGGTCTGCTGGTATTGGGAGACATCCACACCCGAGGCGCGTCCGGGAACAGATGGCGGCGGCTCGGAAACTGCCTGTTCCGCCAGATTCGTCACCCGTGCAGGCGTGGACTTCCTGCGCGGCGCAGTTTTATTGGCTTGCGGCGCTTGTGCCATGCTGACTCCTTTTATACCCAGCGCGGTCACAAATTGCGCTTTTTCAAAGGCGGGAAAGCGCAATTTGTACCCTACGGGCATGATATGATCGTTGGCATTATATAAAGATTATACACACGCGGAGGGAAAATAAAACAAAGAAGTTTTTAGTTCTTCGGGGTTTGGCGCTTCGACAGGTTTTTGGACACGGAGTAGTATTACAGCGCAAGGTTGCCCGGTTGCTGGAAACCATCCACGAATACACGAATTGCGGCGCAAATCTACATTCATATCGTCTTCGCTGTGCAGGGAAGGCAAAACCTGCTCGCCAAACCATGGCGGGCATCGCCAAGAACAAAGGTCAAAAACCGATCATCATCAATGGCTGGATTAAGCCCCACCACACCTAAAAAGTGTGCATGCAAAGGTTGTCAGCGGCAGTCGCTCAAGCCGCCGTACCCATATCTGGGCATACATCCTCGGCGGCGTTTTGCGAGGGAAATCCTGCGCCGGGGAAAGTGCCCAGAATGGGTACGGCGCAGGGAGCAAGTCA
>JAUXWL010000218.1 GCA_030680155.1 Anaerolineales bacterium | reverse complement strand
TACATCAAAGCCGAGACGCTGACCGTGTCGTTGACGTTTGCCGCGCCGCCCGCGAATGCTGCGGTGGTGGAGGATGGCTTTGAAGGCGAGACGGTGAAGGTGGGGTTGGTGAAGAGCCAGTAGGCAGTGGACAGTAAGCAGTGACCAGTGGGCAGTGGGCAGTAAGCAGTGACCAGTAAACAGTAAACAGTAAGCAGTGGGCAGTGACCAGTAAGCAGTAAGCAGTGGACAGTAAACAGTGACCAGTAAGCCCTCGGAGTTGGTGAGACTTCGAGGGCTTTTCGTTAATTTTGGATTCTTTATGTTTGGATTTCAGTTTTTAGTGCGGACAGCAACTCGAGTAGCGCGTTGAACTTCCCATCACCAGACCTGACAGGTTTTATCGTGGCATGAGTCAAACGTAACCCATGCGCGGACATGACACTCCGAACGCAAGACCCTCGTGAAAACCTGTCAGGTCTTTTCATAGTTCATCTTTGAATGCTTTATCTAAAACACTCGGCAGCAGCGTCCGCCCAAAGAACGGGTGCAACTCCTCCCCCGTAGCGGACTGCAACTTCCGCAGCGACACCAGCCGTGCTTGGACGCTATCGACATATGCTACGATGCGCCGCTGTTTACAAGACTTCCGAGTTCTTGAAGAATTCGGAAGTCTTTAGCGTTTATTCCCGCATCGGGTCAATGACTTCGAGAGACTTGATCCACTCGAAATCCTTTGTGTTGTGCGTGGCGAGAGTCAAGCCATGAACGATGGTAGTCGCCGCAATCAAAGCGTCGCCAAGCGATACGGAGCGATGCTGGCGCAAATCAATGGCGGTTTGAAATACTTCTGGGCTGGGATAAATAATGGTCAGGTCTGAAAAAATTGTTGCCAGCGCATCCATTTCGCGCGGCTTAAGTTTGTGATAACCAAGCGTTTCTACCAAACTGACGGCGGAGGCTGAAATCTTATTATCCAGAAACCACTCCAGCAGTTTGGGGTAATTTCCCGACGCAGCATAGATAATTAGGTTGCTGTCTGTGAGCATTATTCTTCTCGCCCTGGTAAAGGTCTATCCTTGCGGATTTGGCGTTGCCATTCCACTGGGTCTTTGATGTTCGCAAACGTCCCCATTTCCGCCAAAGTTTCAAAAGCCTTTTTGAGACGCGTTCTTCGTTCTGCATGTGCGGATTCGGAAAGAGCGGCTTGCGCGCGTTGCCGCAAAAAGGCAATGAAATCCAACACCTCGATTTGTTTTTCAGGTGGAAGATCGTTCAATTGATATTGAATTTGTTCAGCAAGAGTCATGGCAACCTCCAAAAACAATTATAACGCAACGACATATCACAACTCTCCCTTAAACGCCCCTCCCGATGGTCGCAGCACGGACGGCA
>JAUXWL010000185.1 GCA_030680155.1 Anaerolineales bacterium | reverse complement strand
TGCGCCAGATGGTACTCTTGCCGATTCCGTCGAGGAAAGGTCAAAATCTTAGCGTCTTGGCGGCTTTGCGTTGAGATTGTTAGATTCAGATTTGGAATTGCTGCTTTCTGGACGAGCTCCTTGAAACTACGTAAGAGCCTTTCTTTTTATTTGAGTCTCCATTTAACTTGATTCGAAATTTCTATTGAATAACCAAAACCTTTAATACATAACTGGCATACACCTGCCCGCTGGCGCTTTCCACAAATAAACGTATTTGATGGCGGCTGCCAGGGGGCGCAGTCAGAATAAAAATCTCGCCGCACGCAGGAGACATGCCGCTGCGTATGCCATTATTCCACAACTCAGCCCGTAATGACTGGGCTGAACATGTTAATTTAATTGTAACAGCAAGTCCTTCCACGTTGAAACCGACCCAATCCTCGGCATCTCCATTCGGCGCAGAAACGTTCCCTGTCACCTGAAAGGCACGCAGCGCCTGCGGGGCGAGCGTGAACTCTGCCAGCGGTAATTGCTCCGAGTCGCCATCCATAACAGCCGCCTGTACCGATACGGGAGCGGGCGTCTGTGCCTGCGGTTCGCCGCTTTGCGCAGTCTCATCCGTGCCGACCACAGGCAGGGATGCAACCTCCTCCACCTCTAAAAATTCCGCCGCCGCCCAGCCTTTGCCAGTCGGCGAATCATCGAATTTGATCTGGATCCACGCGCCGCTGGAATCCTTGCCGAACACCACAACCACATCATTCTGGACAAGTACCCCAAGCGACTCAAACCCCGTGCCCGGCCCATTGCGGACGTTGATCCCGCTCAAAACCACTCCGCTTCGCTCTCCGCCGCTGCCTGCCGCCACACCCACAACAGGGATTTCCGCTGAAGCATCCACCTGCACGAACTCCGCCCGCACCCAGCCAACCCCGGTGGATGAATCAGGGTACAGGATGCGCAGCCAGATTCCGCTGGCGTCCCTGCCCGTTACCTGCACCTTCGAGAAGGACGGCAGCACACCCAAACTCTCGCTCGCTGTCGAAGTCTCCACCCGAACATTGACCTGTGTGCTGGTCGTCCCTGCGATGGGTGCAATGGTTGGGATGGCAGTGGGAGGCAGGGACGTTTGCGTGGGCAGGGGGATGGAGGTCGGCGGCAGGGTGGCGGTCACGAAATCGGGTGTGGACGTTGCGGGGAGGATTACACCCGGACCATCCGCTGTACAGCCTGTGCCGATCAAGAGTATTGCAATGAATGGAATAACAGTTTTGAAATGCACAGGCATATTTTATCCAAAAACCAAGTTGTTTGAAACGAGAGAAATGGGTTGAAACAAAAAACCGCCACTCATGGCGGTGATGTTGTACCCCCGCACGGACTCGAACCGTGCTCTTCAGCTCCGGAGGCTGACGCTCTGTCCACTGAGCTACGGGGGCGGGCGAAGCGAATTTTACCATACGGGTGGAAAAAGGCTGGTGAACCCGTCACCAGTGTGCATGCAAAACATGTCAGGTAATTTGCTCCCTGCGCCGTACCCATATCTGGGCATACATCCCCGGCGCAGGATTCCCCTCGTAAAAACGCCGCCGGGGACGGCGGCTTGAGCGTTAAGCCGCTGACAACCTTTGCGTGCATACAGTCACCAGCCCTGGGGTGGGAGGGAGGCGTTTTTTACTTCGCCTGCGGCGCAAGATTTGCCAGTTCCTGTCGCAGGGATGTGATGATGGCGGAGTTCCCGCCTTCCTCACCGTGCCGTTGAAATTGTTCCTTTTTATGCGCCAGTTCGCCGAGCGCATGGTAGAAACGGGAGGTCGCCCTGCCGCTCATGCCCGCTGTAGTCAGATTCCATGGCGACATTGCTTTTTGATATTGCGCCTGCGAGATCAACCCCGCCGAAACTTCCCCGATCAATTGGCGTTTGACAATGTTGCGCTCGTGGACGATCATCCAGATGATGAAGCCGAACATCAACGCATAGCCGATGGAGTCCGAGAACACGGTGGCAGCCAGTCCCGCGAGCCCCGTGAAGAAATTACCAAAGGTGTTATGGAAGGCGTGCGTGAAGATCGCCAGGCTGAGTCCGATGAACGGCGCAGTGATCTTGATGAGCATGTTTTTATTCAACCGCGCAACGGCAAAGCCAATGCCCGTGAATGCGGTGAAGAAGGCATGCATCCAGCCGACCAGGATCACGCGGATGACGACCAGCGCGATCAAACCGCCCCAGCCGCTTTCGAGGTATCCGCGATAGATGTAGATGGTGTTTTCAGTGGCAGCGAAGCCCAGCCCCGCAATGCCGCCGTAGATGATGCCATCGAGGATGGAGTCAAATTCCTTGCGGAACATCAGGAACACGATGGCAACCGCCAGCCCTTTGAGAATTTCCTCCACCACGGGCGCGACCACCGAAGCCGTGCCGAGGTTGGTGAGGTCTTCAGACCCGGTGAAGATGTAAATGCCGATGCCAAAGACGGTGTTAATGATAAACGCGCCGCCTGCGGCAATCACCACGCCCCACAGGAACGCCGCCCCAAGCAGCGCCTTCGGTTCCTTTTCGTAGCGGTCAATCCAATTAATGAATGCGGCATACAGGAACATGGGGAAAAATCCAAAAAAGATCGAAACGAGCAATGCCATGAGTCTCTCCTTTAAGAGGCTATCCGAAAAATCGGAGCGCAGACTTTAGTCTGCCTTAGCATTGCGGACTGAAGTCCGCGCTCCGGTTTTTTTTTCGGATAAGCTCTACATAAAAAATTCGCCCGGTGCGTTGCCGGACGAATTCTATTTTACGTTTTATTCCTGAAAAATCAAGCGTGTTCTTTCCACGCGCACCGTATCGGGTTCGATCCCCAGCGCGGTCAGCGCTTCCTCGGGCCTGCCCGTTGCGCCTTCGCGTGCCGCGAGCGTCATCCGCAGCCAGGCTGTGCCGTTTGCTTCGGTGATCACGCTTAGCATTTCGATCAGCGGACGCAGGTCGTAAGGCTTTCCGCGCCGTTCCCGTGGCAGGGATTCAGATTTCATCATTTCTGACACCCTGCGCGTCAACTCCGACAGGTCAATTGGTTCTGACAACCGGGCTTCATACGTCGCTGACAATACTTGCGTTTGCAGGGCGGGCGCGCGTTCGTCCACGCTTTCCACCTTGAGCACCTGAATATCGGGCGGAAGACTGTCCTTTAGCCGAATGGAAATTTCCTCAACAGGAATTTCATCGTTTAGGCGCACATCCAACACTTCGCCGCGCGAAGAAAACCCCAGCGGCAGCGCGGCAGCGAGACTGATCTTCGGCTGGGGATGAAATCCCTGTGAATAGGTAATGGGCAGTTCTGCGCGGCGCATGGCGCGTTCCCACAGGCGGTGCAAATCGAGGTGACCGGTGTATCGCAGCGGTCCCTGTTTGGTGAAGGTGATTCTTGCGCGCATGGTCATTTCAGCTCTGAGGCGATTTTTTTCAGCCAGCGGTGAATGGCAGCGCTGGCTTTTCGATAGGGACGGTAGGTGTGTTCGCCGATGCGATGGAAGAGGTCATGGTCGAGGAGTTGGTGATGGGTGAGTTGCCGGGTGGCATCCAGGATATTGGAGTAGGCCGCCAATTCCTGTTCCACGATCTCGTCGAATGCGATATTTTTGTATTTCTCCGCCACAAGATAATCCAGCTTATCCTTCTCCATCAGCGGGGATTCGTAATCGGGGTAGCCGTATTGCGCCTGAAAATTTTCGAGCGCGGTAAACGAAGCGGATGGTGCATAGACATCGCCATGCAGAATCTCCGCCATACGGTCGCCGATGAATTGCTCATGCGTAAGAACATCTGCGAGCAGGTCTTTGATGGAGAGTCCGCCTGCCACGCCTTTCATGGTCAACTGGCGCGTGAATCCGATGCGGTTGAGCAGCAGTTCAAATGCGTCGCGCTCGTTTTGCAGGCGTTCGAGGAGGAGTAGTTTGTTCATTACAAAGGGATTTTACCCTCATCCCCAGCCCTTCTCCCGCAGGGAGAAGGGCGCAAGTTCCCCTCTCCCTGCGGGAGAAGGGTTAGGGGTGAGGGAAACTTTCTTAATCACCCGCCACGGGCAGTTCCAGATCGATCTTACGCGCAGGGGATTTGACTTCGGGACACTTCCAGCCTTCGCCGGGGTTGTCGCGGCGCAGGCTGGCGAAGGTCGGCAGGATGCCGCAGGCAAAGCAGTTCAAGCGGCAGTCCACGCGGATCTGCCCTTCGAGCGACATGCGGAAATCCTGGAAGAGGAAATTCTTGCGTACTGCCGCGGTGATGTGTTCCCACGGGAAGACCTCGTCCGTGCGGCGCTGGCGGTAAGTGTAAAAGGCATGGTCGAGTCCGTGTTCTGCGAAGGCTTCCATCCACGCCTCGAAGTTGCGTCCCTCCTCCCAGGCATCGAAGCGCGTGCCCTTCTTCCACGCGGAATAAATGACCTCCGCCATGCGGCGATCACCGCGCGAGAGCCAGGCTTCCACGAGGGTATCATCGGGTTTGGTCCAACTCAACTTGATGCTTTTGTCTTTCAATAACACGCGTTTGAGCAATGCCTGTTTATCGAGCACACTGTCACGCGTGTCACACGAGACCCACTGGAAGGGCGTTTGCGGCTTGGGCACAAAGGTGCTGACGCCCGCGTGCAGTTTCACCTTGTACCCTGCCACCTTGCGTCCCTCGGCAAGCACACGCTTGCACAAGTCCGCGATGGCTTGCACATCTTC
>JAUXWL010000214.1 GCA_030680155.1 Anaerolineales bacterium | reverse complement strand
CTTGTATGTCCAACTCAATCCTGCTGCACTTCGCCGTTCGATTGACCTGAAAACCGCCAAACTTTGGAAAATTTCTCGGTAACATTTCCGCTTGATGCAACGTTACCGTCAAAGTAACATTTTATCTTGATGCATTACGCCCGCTCAATGCTCCCAACAAAGCCGCCGCGCTCGTGCTTGCGAATCTCCTGCTCGACCCTGAATTCCAAGCCGCACAGATTCTGCCCGAAAACGGATTCGGACTCGGCTTCGCCATTGACGTGACGCGCGTGACGGACTCCTCGGCTCTCTCCGCGCTGCAATCTGCTTCCACCAAACTGGGCGACTCTGCCACCCCCGCCTCCGACCTCGCCAACTCCCTCGTGGGCGATTCAGCCGCTGAATATCAAAATCTCGTCGAGCAGGGTTGGCTGGAGAATGTGTTGCAAAAATAGTAATCAGTGAATAGTAATCAGTGAACAGTAATCAGTGATCACTGATCACTGACGACTGATGACTGATGACTGATGACTGACGACTGATGACTGACGACTGATGACTGATGACTGATAACTGATAACTGATTACTGCTCTCCCCCATGCGCTCCCACCCACTCTTCTCTCCCTGGCTTTCCCTCGCCCCAGCATTGACCATCATCACGGTCTTGCTGGGCGCGAGTCTTTTGTATGCCATTGCCGAAAGCGTGGGATATATCAGCGTCATTGGTCAAAGCCAGATCAGCCTCGACGCTTATCGTGCCACACTCCAACTTGGCTCTGAGTTTTGGACATCGTTGGGCTTCTCATTGTGGATCAACATCACTTCGACTGCCATCTCCTCCGTGCTTGCGTTGCTGTTGGCAGTCTGGCTTTCCGAACGCCGCGGTAACACGGACACGCTCGCGCTTAACTGGAATTTGGCTTTTCCGCATTTGGTCTGGTCGGTGGCTTTATTATTATTCCTCTCTCAAAGTGGGTTGCTTTCGCGTTGGGCAGCGACACTTGGTCTCATCACAACTCCCGCAGATTTTCCCGTCCTTGTGCGGGATCGTTTCGGCATCGGCGTCATCCTCAGTTACATCGGCAAGGAGATTCCATTTCTCACCATTATCATTCTCTCCGTTCTGCGTTCGCAGTCCGTTGGCTATGATGTCGTGGCGGAAAATCTCGGCGCGAGCCGCTGGCAGCGTTTGCGCTATGTCACCCTCCCGCAGGTCATGCCTGCCTTGCTTGCTGGCTCATTACTTGTTTTTGGATTTATTTTCAGCAGTTACGAAGTCCCTGCCTTATTGGGAGTTGGCTACCCACGCGCCCTGCCCGTCCTCGCCCTGCGCTTCTTTCTTGACCCTGATCTGCGTGCCCGCTCCGAAGGCATGGTCATCAGCCTGATCATTACCCTGATCGTGATGGTCGTGGCGGTGGTGGGTTTAAGGATGAAGGATGAAGGATGAAGGATGAAATATATTTTTCGCGCCTTACTTTACCTTATCCTCATCGCGCCGTTATTGCTTTTCGCCGCGTACGCTTTTTCCACGCGCTGGTTCTTCCCCCAACCTTTTCCCGTCGAGTGGACAACCTCCACATTCCAACACGCCATCAACGATTCGCGGACGTTATCCAGCATGGCACAGGGAATCTGGATTGCGCTTCTCGTCAGCGTCCTTTCGCTGATTCTCGCCCTACCCGCCGCGCGCGTGCTGGGACTGCGTCAGTTTCGCGGGCGTCAACTGGCGTGGTTGCTCCTCTTTCTGCCCACCATTATTCCCCCTTTGGCAATTGGCATGGGGTTGAATATTTTATTTCTGCGGATCGGTTTGGCGGGGACAATCACGGGCGTGGCGCTGGCGCACATCATCCCGACCCTGCCATACACCATCTTTACCCTCTCCAGCGCCTTCGCCCGTTTTGATGAAAACTACGAATTTCAGGCGCTGGCATTGGGCGCGAACCCCCTCCAAATTTTTCTGCAAGTCACCCTGCGGATGCTGACTCCCAGCCTGGTGGTGGCAACCCTGTTTGCGTTTTTGATCTCGTGGAGTCAATACCTGCTCACCCTGCTGATCGGCGGCGGGCAGGTCATCACCCTGCCCATTTTGCTTTTTTCTGCGGCGTCGGGCGGTAATCCAGCCACCATCGCAACCCTATCATTGTTATTTGTCGCGCCGCCTGTGCTGGTGATTGCCTTCACCGCGCGGCAGTTGAATCAGCATGGCAACCAAATTCGCGAGCAATATTAAGGCAAAGACCCTAAAGGTCTCCTTTGCAATCAAACATGAGATTTAAGCCAGTAACTCCTGTGAACTTTCTCGCTCAATTAGCAGGAAAGACCTTTAGGGTCTATAACTTCAAGGTACCCCAATGACAACTATAAACATCCTCTCCCTCTCTAAAACCTACCCCAACTCAACCGCGCCCGTGTTGAAGGATTTTTCGCTGTCCATCCATGACGGCGAAATGGTCGCGCTCCTGGGACCTTCAGGGTCGGGCAAATCCACGCTGTTGAAACTCATCACGGGTATCGAGCGCCCCGACAGCGGCGACATTCAATTCGATGGCTCAACCATTTTGAACATTGACCCCAACAAGCGCGGCGCGGTGCTAATGTTTCAGAAGTCGTATCTCTTTCCATTCTTGAATGTGGAAGAAAATATCGGCTTTGGACTCAAGGTGCAGGGGATGTCATCCGAATCCATTCGCGCGGAAGTCAAACGCATGTTGAATTTGATCGGCTTGCCAGGAATCGAAAAACGCAAGCCAGGTCAACTTTCAGGCGGGGAGGGACAGCGTGTGGCGTTGGCGCGCGCTCTTGTAACCAACCCAAAATTGCTTCTGCTCGATGAACCGTTGAGCAGTCTCGATACCTCCGTGCGGATGAATTTACAGGAAGCCATCCGCAGTATTCAACGCGAATTGGGCGTGACGACCATCTTTGTGACGCATGATCTTGGCGAAGCAATGGCAATGTCGGACCGCATGGCGTTGCTGTTGAACGGCGAGATCGTCGCGCTGGATAACCCCGAAGCGCTGTTCCACCGTCCGCGCAGTTTGGCGGCGGCAAAGTTCATGGGTGTATCCACTTTCTTGGACGGCGACCAACTCACAGTTAAGAATGAAGCGTGTTCTTCATCCGAAAAAATATTTGCGATTCGCCCGGAACATATCCGCGTGCAAAAAGATGGATGTGAAAATTCCATGCAGGGCGTGGTGAGCGATTGTGTATTTCGCGGCGAGTATGTGGAATACCAGGTGGCGGTCAACGGGACAAGCGTGCGCGCCCGCATGACCATGCCCGCGCCGATGTTCCCGCACGGCGAGCAGGTGTATGTGAATTTTCCAAAAGAACATTTATTTGAGGTGGAAAATTAAGTTTGAAAATGTCGGTAGTATACTTTTTGGCATGATGAAAAACAAAAAAGAAAAAACATCTGTTGATAATGATAGTTCCATTGCGCGTTCTGAAATTCAGGAATACCTGGATGTTAGGCAGCAACGCCGTTGGATATTTCCGCGCGCGGCTCTGGTAGGCGCGTGTGCGGGGGTTGTCGCTCTCCTGTTTCGCGCAGGATTGACGGGCGCGGACGCTTTGAGAAACAAAATGCTTTCCTGGGCACACACCATGCCGATGTGGGGCTGGGTTTTCCCTGTGTTATTTACCATGCTCGGCGCAGGCATTTCGGTTGCCATGACTCGCCGTTACGCGCCCGAAGCCAGCGGAAGCGGTATCCCGCATTTGGAAGCTGTCCTGCATCGCTTCCGTAAACTGGAATGGAAGCGTGTCCTGCCTGTAAAATTTTTTGGCGGTATTCTGGCAATTGGAAGTGGGTTGGCACTGGGGCGCGAAGGTCCCACCGTGCAAATGGGCGGCGCAGTCGGTGACGCCATCTCTCGCTGGCTCAAAGTATCGGAACGCGAACGTCTCACCTTGATTTCTGCTGGCGCGGGCGCGGGACTTGCCGCCGCGTTCAATGCTCCTCTTTCAGGATTGGTCTTTGTGCTGGAAGAAGTGCGCCGCGATTTTCAACCAATCGTGTTCGGCGCGGCATTTGTGGCTGCGGCAATTGCCGATATTATCGCACGAATCGGTTCGGGACAGTTCCCAATTTTCGCTGTCCCAAGTTATCCCGTGCCGCCGTTGACATCCCTGCCCATCTTTGCCTTGCTCGGAATTGCAACGGGCTTGCTGGGTGTGTTTTTCAATCGCGGCTTGGTCACTGTCATCGAAATTTATGCGCGTGTGCCTGCGCGTTTTATGGTGCCTGCCGCAGCGCTGACGGGCGGAATGATTGGTCTCGTCGGCTGGTTCTCTCCGCTGATGATTGGCAGTGGACATGCCTTAGCCGAGTCCGCGCTCAAAGGGGAGTTGCTTCTCAGCGCCATTCCGCTTTTCTTTGCCATTCGTTTTCTGCTGACGGCTACCAGTTACAGCTCAGGCGCGCCTGGGGGAATTTTTGCGCCCTTGCTCGTGCTGGGCGCATTGATCGGTTTGGCAATCGGGCAAATCGCTCACAACCTCGCGCCAGATATTGTTCCGATTCCCGCCATCTTCGCGGTGGTCGGCATGGCGGCGTATTTCACCGCCATCGTGCGCGCGCCGTTGACGGGCATTATGCTCATCCTTGAAATGACTGGCAATTATTCCCAGATGTTACCCTTGCTGGTTAGTTGTTTCTGCGCCTACGCGGTGGCGGAACTTCTCAAAGATTTACCGATTTACGAAGCCTTGTTGGAACGCGACTTGCGGCGCGGCGGAGATTGCGCGTTATTGAAACAACCGACGGTTATGGAATTCACGATTCAAACCGACGCTCCTTTTGCGGGTCTTGAAGTCCGTTCGCTCGGACTTCCCGCTGGCTGCATTCTTGTCCGATGTTCAGATGGCAAGCGTGAGTGGGTGCCAAAAGCCAACACGCGACTGGCTCCGCACATGCGGATTACGGCGGTCATCGCCCCTGAAGCATCCACAGGTATTGAAATTTTACGTAAAGGCTGTGAAAAGCCCAAAGGAGATTTGCATGACAAAAGAAAACCGTAAAAGCCAGAAACAAATTCGACATAAAAAAAATCGCGCGCAGAAAAACAAACGTCAGTGGATTGGCTACGGCGCGCTGGCGTTGATTTTGTTTGCCGCCATTTTTGGGAATTCATCGCGCCCGAAAGCGCAACCGTTGGATGAAACGCGCCTCGCTTCCAACCCGACAATGGGTCCTGATTCTGCCAAAGTGGTCATCACCGAATACGGAGATTTTGGCTGCACCGCCTGCCGCGCCTGGCACAACGCAGGCATTTTGGAACAGGTACGCGCCGCGTATGGCGACGATGTGCAATTCGTCTGGAAGGATTTTCCCGTCATCACCGCGCAATCACCCAAAGCGGCAGAAGCAGGTCAATGTGCGTTTGACCAAGGCAAGTTTTGGGAATATCACGACTTGCTTTTCGCAAAAGCGCCTGCGCTCAGCCTCAGTGATTTGAAAGATTATGCCGCGCAACTTGGATTGGGTACTGAAAAATTCAATCAATGTTTGGACTCTGGTCAGAACCGCGCAAAGGTGAATCAAAGCCTGAATGAGGCGCAACGAGAATACGCGTTTCCAGGCACGCCGTCATTTTTGGTCAATGGCAGGAAGTTGGTGGGTCCGCCGAGTTTTGAAACATTGAAATCCACGATTGATTCAATTCTGGCGGGAGGATAAGATTAGAACAATCGAGTATGAGTTGACTTGTTTTGCGCAGGAAGAACGATCAAGTAGATGACGTATCCACCTGAAATCAGCCGCGTAACGCGTTCAAAAGCGCAGGCGATGATCGCCTATGATCGGCTTAGCCGCTGGTATGACTGGCTTTCCGCCAGCAGTGAACAGCCGCTGACTGAATTGGGATTGAAAAAGTTAAATGTGGGCATAGGCGAAACCGCGCTCGAAATTGGTTTTGGCACGGGGCCGGCTTTGCTTGCGATGGCTTCTGCTGTAGGCGATTCGGGGGGAGTAGTTGGAATTGATATTTCGCGCGGAATGTTCAAGGTTGCCAGTGAAAGGATTGCCCATGCGAATTTATCGCAGCGCGTTACGCTTGAACAGGGGGACGCTGTTGCCCTGCCCTTTGCGTCAGATTCCTTCGATGCGATTTTCATCTCCTTCACGTTGGAATTATTTGATACCCCTGAAATTTCAATTGTTCTTTCGGAGTGCCGACGAGTATTGAAGCCAGGCGGGAGAATTGGCGTTGTGGCAATGGCGCGTGATGAACAAGAAAATATCCCCCAGCGCATTTATGAGTGGTTTCACCAGCGTTTGCCTGCCTATGTGGATTGCCGCCCGATCTATGTTCAATCAACGATTTCGCAGTCGGGTTTTCAAATCCAGTCCATCGCTCGCAAAATGATGTGGGGACTGCCAGTGGAAATTTGCCTTGCTCAAAAAACAGCAACTGAAGGAAAAAAATGAATTCCAAATTGACAAATCAGCAGCCTCATGGATTGCTGCGCCTCATCCTGCGGATGCCCATTCTGCTGTATCGCGCCCATCTGGGCTGGCTCCTGGGCAGACGGTTTCTCATGCTCACCCACATCGGGCGCAAAAGTGGGAATTTACGCCAGGCGGTTCTTGAAGTTGTGCATCATGACACCAAAACGGACGTATATTTTATTGCGGCGGGGTGGCGCGGAAAAGCGGATTGGTTCAAAAATATCCAGGCGAATCCCGTAGTTCAGATCATGGCTGGCACACGGACTTTTCAAGCCACGGCTGTGGTTACGCAGCTTGCTGAGGCATCTGCCACTTTTTTTACCTATGCCAGCCGCTATCCATTGGCATTTCGTGAACTCTCACGAATTTTGATGGGCGAGACGTTCCAGCCCAATCAGGAAGATTGTCTTCGTTTTGCGCAATCGGTGCCTCTGGTGAAGTTGATTCCCATTCAGCCAGCAATTTAAGAAACTGATCGGTCCGCCGAGTTATGAGACTTTGAAATCCACGATTGATGCGATCCTGGCAGGAGGATGATGTTTTTTCTGATAGAGGAAAAGGCAGTAAGAATTTTGACAAGGTTTATCTCTATTGGGCAGAGCGTTGCACGCGGTGCGCGCAAAAACCTTAGAAGGAGAAAAGACCATGACAACTGCAACCTATTCCCTGACAAAAATAAATACCCGCAACCTCACATTGGGCGCCATCGGCAGACTGGCGGGAGGCGTGCCATTCGGTATCATGATGGCAATGATGGGCATGATGCCAATGATCGGCATGTTGATCCGAGTGGAAAACGCCGCAGTGGGCTGGGTCGTCCACCTGGTCATCAGCGTAGTGGTAGGCGCGCTCTATGGTCACTTTGCCCCTGCCTTCTCGAAAAGTTGGGGCTCCGCTACGATTGCCGGAGTGATCTATGGCGTGATCTGGTGGGTATTGGGCGCGCTGATCCTGACGCCTGCCATGCTCGGCATGTTCCAGATGATCTTCGTCATCGGTCAAATGCAGTGGCTAAGCCTGATGGGTCACATCGTTTACACGGTCATCATGGCGTTGGTATTCAAGGCGATGTTTGCGCGCGGGCAGGCTTAAAATTCCGATAATACATGACTGGTAACAATAAAATCCCTTGCCTATCCACGATGAAATCGCCGCCGAGTTGACTCGTATCGTCGCCGTGCGAGTCGAAAAATTCGCCACGCTGGAACCAGCGTTTGACATAAATCCACACCACGCGGGGATGATAGGAACGCAGGCGCGAGCGTTCGAGTTGATAGGCTTTATAGGCGGTACGGTCACGGTCAAGTAAAACGGTGAATGTGCCGCAGACTTCATTCATCCATTGCTGGAGGGCGGGTAGCGTTCCGAACGAAATGATAAAGACGCGGGTATTCAATTGGGCAAATTCGTTTTGGCGCGCACACAACTGTGCGGCATGTTCGCGGCAGGGTATTCAGCCCAGGTGACGGAGGAAGACCAGCAGGGCGTTTCCGCTTTCGAGAACTTCGCTGAGAGTGACTTGTTCGCCGTCGGCGGATGTGAGGGTGAAGTGCGGGGCAGGGGAGTGTAATTTCATAAGGATGAAAGATGAAGGATGAAAAAGTGATCAGTAATCAGTTATCAGTGGAATGGCGTGTTTACCTGTTTGCCTGTTTACTTGTCTACGTTTCTCCGCGCCCAGATTAATCTTTGGACGATGGTAATGAAGACCAGCACGGCAAAGATGGAGAATAGGATTGTGATATGCGCGGGGAATAGTAAAAATATTCCGTAGGCAATGATGGTTTCAAATCCACCGATGATGCCTGCGGGCATGACGATGGTGGTTTGGGTATCAGGATGGTGCGCATTTCGTTTTTCGAGGATCGCGGCGAGATACATCCATGAGGCGGTGTTGACGTAAAAGGCTGCAAGCATGAAGGCTAAGGCAAGGTAATGCTCACTCGAAGGCGAACCAGCTACCAGTCCGATGGGAAGCGCGGCGTAGACGATGAAATCGGTCAGGATGTCCACGTATCCGCCGAAATCGCTTTGCCTATCATGCAGTCGCGCGATTAAGCCGTCGAGTCCATCCAATACACGGTTGAGAATCCAAAATGCGAATGCCCAAAGATATTGCTGTTTGTATGCGGCGAGCAGGCCGACTGCCAGCGCAAGCAGGGAAATAAAGGTTGGCGAGACGCGGCTCATGCGTCTCGCGAGAGGAGCGCCAACCTGATCTTTGAAACGACGAAGAGTTGAATCGAACATTTCCCTCACCCTAGCCCTCTCCCGAGAGGAGAGGGGACTCCCTTCCCCTTTCGGGGGAAGGGCTGGGGATGAGGGAGGTCTGCCACGCCAGGCGGGCGCGCGTTTTACGTTTGCGATTCAAGGCGGGGATGGAATATTTGAATTGGTCTTCGATGGCTTTCTTCAACAAAGCAAGCGCGGATTTTTCGCCAAAGAAATGTTTTCGATATTCGCCGCTGCCCATAAAACCGATACGGCGGTTGAGCAGGTTCCATCTTATTTTATTATCGGGCAAATGATTTTTTCCGTTGAGCAAATCTTTGAAAGCAGATGACATCCACGGGAATTGTTCGAATAGTTTTTTGATCTCGGCGACAGTGCGATCAACATCCGCTTCATCCTCAGGGTTGACCTGATCCATCAATGCGTCGATCTTTTCCTGGATTTGAAAGAAGAGCGGAAAACCGCCGCCTGCCAGTTTATGTCCCTGCATGAGTTGAATGTACTCATCGCGATTGCTGGCGCGGAAACGATTAGTGACGAGGCTTAAATATTCGAGATACGCGCCGAGAAGCCAGAGCGCTTCGTATACATTCCAAAGTTTGAAGTTGTGCCAGGACTTGAAAGAACTTGCCACAATACGGTCGTGCATGTTGATGTAATCCAGCGTGATGGGTTCGAGCGAGGCAAATGCCTCTGCCGAATAATCACCCGTCTTTTTGGCTTTGAGCAATAAGTCTGCGATCAGGAAAATTTGCGCGTGAGTGACATAGAGTCCCTTTGAGTAGAGTGGGTCGATGAATCCCGCTGCGTGTGCGAGCAAGGCGAAGCGGTCACCGACGATGTGATGCGCGGAATATTGCAGGCGGTCAATCCGCATCCAATCGCGGACGGCTTTCGCGTCTTTGAGTTGCGCTTCCATATCTGGGAACTGCTTGATGAACTCGCGGAAATCCTCTTCGGGAGTCAGGTCATCGCGCTGGGGATATAAACGCGGGTCAAGTTGTAACCCCACACTGCATAATGGATTTGTTGATGCTGGATGATTATTGAATGGGATGATCCACAACCAGCCGCCCTTGAAGATATGGTGAAGTGTTCCTTGTGAGAGCGGGTAGGGATGTCCATACTCTTGATGGGGCATGGTCACTTCGTTGAAACCAGGCACGTCAATCATGTGCGTGAAAATGGTGCGCGAGTGCGACATCAGATCACGATGACGCCAGTTGAATTTCTGGGCGAGAATGGATTTCATGCCGCCCGCGTCTATGATGTATTCGGCGTGATACGTTTTCTCCTTATTGGTGATGATTTCCACGCCATCAGGCTGGACGTTAATATCTTTGATAAAGGTGTTTTGTAAAATTGTTGCGCCATACGAAATTGCAACCGAAGTGAGGAAATAATCCGAATCCTGGCGTGTGATGTGGATTTCATGTCCGTATGGCATTTTGGGGATCACGGCTTGCAGGGTCTTGCGGACGTCCACATGTTTGCCTGGCGTGTGATGCACAAAACTGAAATGGCGCTTCACTCCATGTTGTGTGCCGATGTAATTATAAAAATTCTCGGAACTATAATATGCAAGTTCTGGCACATCATAAAACTCCGCGAGCGCGCGCATGGCTTCGGATGTCTCAAGAATCATTGACTCGCCGATCGTGAAACGCGGGTGCTGTCCGCCTTCAAAGACAATGACAGATAAACCCTGGCGAGCCAACACGCTCGCCAGGGTCGAACCGCCAATACCAGAACCGATAATGGCGACATCATATTTCTTTTGTTCGTTTGCCATAAAATTATGCTCCCACTGGGGTTTTCAGCAATGCGTCCATTTTGGCTTTGATGACAGAAATCGCGGCGACTCCGACGATGATATCCTGTACCTGTCCATCTTTGATGAAGAGCAAAGTCGGGATGCCTTGTACGCCGTATTTCATCGCCCATTCGGGATTCTTATCCGTGTCGACTTTGGCGACGGTTATTTTGTCGGCATATTCGCCTGCAAGGTTTTCGAGGACGGGCGCAATCATCCTGCATGGCTGGCACCACGGCGCCCAGAAGTCTACAACTACGGGTGTGGTTGATTTCAAGACTGTATTTTCGAATTCATTGTCGTTGATATGTATGGGTTTGTTCATTTTTATACTCCTTTTCTTTTGACATAAAGAGAGCAACCAATGTGATTCTCTTACCCGTTTTGATCACAGAATACCCTGACCAGTTAAGACTGCTCTCCCCCTCATACTGAGAATGGTGGACGCACTCGACACTGTGGAAACGATGTAAGGCACGAGCGCCGTCAGGATGATTTTGAACAGGCGGTTGGCGCCCACCTGCCCACTTATACCGCACTCGGTCACAAATTGCGCTTTTTCAGAGGGTGGAAAGCGCAATTTGTGACCGTGGGTATTATATGAGTGCGTCACCGTGATTGATGGCAATCAAGATCGCGCCTACCGCCAGCGCGGTGACACTGGCGCGTTTGACGATGCCGCTGGTAAAGCACAACGCAAGAAGTTCTCTCATATCAGATTGCAGGTCGTTGCGAATCGTTCAATTGCCCAGTTTCGCAATCAATTGAGGATTGGATGGTTCGACCAGAATTGAGCCGTCGCCGAAGACAATGGTGGGAATGCTACGGTTACCGCGATTGGTTTGGACAACGAATTTCTCACCTGCACGTTCTTTGTCAATGTCCACCCAGGAATATTGGACTTGACGTTCATCCAGGATGCGCTTTGCGCGTCGGCAATCTGGGCACCAGTCCGCGCCGTAGACTTTGATTTCGGGGATTGAGTTTATAGGGTTCATAATGATCTGATGCTCCTTAGAGACTGTTTCTTAACTCGTAGACAAAGACCCTAAAGGTTTCCCACGGTTACGAAAACGCCGTTTTGTGGGCGCTTTTTTGCAAATGATGGTTCTGTTTTGCGGCGAAAACCTTTGGGTCTGACTTAAGAAACGCTCTCTTAAAAAAATTGGGCGTAAATGGGTTGATCGGGTTTGATTTCGTTTTTCTTTTTTGGATGAAAAACCTTGATCGTGACCGCACCGATATCTTCGTAGATTTCATGGCGAGTCTCCATGTTCATGTTGGGCAAATCGCCTGCCAGTTGATGAAAAGCGTCGGTCATCAGGATATATTCATTGGACGGGATCGAGTTCTTGATCAGGCGATGTGCGATGATGATATCTTCGCCTGCCATTTCTTCAAACTGGCGTATCTTTTTGAAAACGACTTCGCCATGATGCAGGAATGCCTTTAATCTCAGGTCGAGAATGCGCTGGCACGCATTACAATCACAATCCGCTCTTTCGGTTGAGAGCAGGCGGGCGCGTTCGTAAAAGACATCGAAGAAGGCATGCGCCTGACGGGCTGCATCGCGGGCAACAGCGGCTTCATCATCTTTTAATTCGTATCTTCTCAAAAAACAGGGGCGGAGACCCTAAAGGTTTCCCTCGCTGGCCAAATTATCTTGTCGAACAGCGTATTTTGCCAGCAAAGTACCCAATCTGACAGAAAAACCTTTAGGGTCTGGGAGTTCACCCC
>JAUXWL010000211.1 GCA_030680155.1 Anaerolineales bacterium | reverse complement strand
TTTCTCGCCCGCCCGATCAGTATCTTTATTACCCTTCTGCCGACGAGTTTCACTATCAAGGAAAAAGCCTTTTTATCCTGGGTGGGGTTGCGTGGCGCGGTTCCAATTATTCTTGCCACCTATCCGCTTCTGGCAGGACTCCAACAAGCTGAACCCATTTTCAACATCGTGTTCTTTGTCGTGTTAACATCCGCGCTATTGCAGGGCGCGACCATTCCCTATGTTGCCAAATGGCTGGGGGTGGATATGCCTGTGGTCAATAAACCAATCTATTCAATAGAGTTCACACCTGTCAACGGATTCAAAAGCGAATTCAAGGAACTCGCCATCCAGCGAGGCTCTTTCATGGACGGGAAAAGCATCGTCGAGTTGAACCTGCCCCAGGAATTCCTTATCATCCTGATCGTGCGCGAACATGAGTTCATCATGCCGAGCGGCGGCATTATCCTGCACGCAGGCGACACGCTGATCGTGCTTTCTGACAAAGATACATTTGGGCTGGTCGAATACAACTTGAAGGTCTCAGTAGAAAAAAGCGCTCATTCATAAGGAGAATTGATTTATGTACACACTCGGAGTACGGCGGGAATTCATTGCGCGTCACTTTTTGATCGGCGGAGATTGGGGGGCTGAAAATTTTCCAAACTCGCATCATTACACTCTCGAACTACAGCTCGAAGGGAGTGATCTCGACCAGCACGGCTACCTCGTGGACATTGTGGACGTGGAAAAGCGCCTTGACGACGTGGTCGGGTATTACAAGGAACAGATGCTCAATGAAAAGCCTGAGTTTGCCGGCTTGAACCCATCCATCGAGCATTTCGCGCGGATTTTAGCTGCAACATTGAACGAAAAAATCAAAGCAAAAAATATCACCGGGCTAAAAGTAGTTTTGTGGGAACATGAAAATGCGTGGGCAGCATTTTTTGTCAAACGTCGCAAATCGAAAGTCTAGTACCCTTCGACCTTCGACTTGAATTTATGAAAATCGGTCTTGTCATCTACGGTTCTTTAGATACCCTCAGCGGCGGATATCTATATGACCGCATGTTGGTGGAATATCTCCTCGCGCAGGGTGACACAGTAGAGATCATCTCGCTCCCCTGGCGGAATTACGCCGCGCATCTGACGGATAATTTTTATGATGTCATTGCGAGCGCAGCCAAGCAATCCCAGTCTGACGGGAAATTTGACATTTTGATTCAAGACGAACTCAATCATCCCTCGCTGATTACTGCAAATCGACATCCGCACTCATACTCCATCATCAGCCTTGTTCACCATTTGCGCTGCTCCGAACTCCGCCCGAAATGGCAGAATGGTTTTTATCGCATTATTGAGAAGAAATATCTAAACAGTGTAGACGGGTTCATTTTCAACTCGCAAACGACTAAGAGCGTGGTGAATGGATTAATGGATCATGGCAAATCGTCCATAGTGGCATACCCACCAACAGACAGGTTTGGAAAAGCAATCTCGGAACAAGAAATAAAACAGCGTGCCGAGAAACAACCATTGCAAATTCTGTTTCTGGGGAATGTAATGGAACGCAAAGGACTACACACCCTGCTCGAAGCCCTCCTCATCCTTCATCCTTCATCCTTCATCCTTGATATTGTCGGTTCACTCACCACCGACCCCGCTTACGCCAAACAAATGCAGAATTTTGTTATGAGCCACGGTCTATCGTCCGTCGTCCAATTTCACTCGTCACTCAACAACCAGCCGCTCATCGAAAAACTAAAAGCCGCGCACATGCTCGTCGTCCCATCTTCTTATGAAGGCTTCGGTATTGCCTACCTCGAAGGGATGGGTTTTGGTTTGCCCGCAATTGGAACAACACTTGGCGCGGCGGGCGAAGTCATCAAAGATGGCGTTACGGGGTTTCTCATCCAGCCAGGAGACTCTCACTCGCTGGCAACCAGGTTACAGGTTATGAATGAGAGGCGCGAACTTCTCGTCCAGATGAGTCTTGCGGCGCGGAGTCGCTATCTGCGCCAGCCCACATGGAATGAAACGGCGGGGCAGATCCGCAGGTTTCTTTTGGAAATGATATGAAACGCCTGATCGGAATTTTTCTCATCGCCATCTCAGCCGCTTCGTTCGGGACACTTGCCATCTTCGGCAGGTTCGCCTACGCAGACGGCATGGACATCTTCACCCTCCTCTTTTTACGCTTCGGAATCTCCGCCGCATTCATGACCGTGATCCTGCTCCTGCGCAGGGAGCATTTTCCACGCGGACAGATTCTCGCTCAACTCGTGGGCATGGGTGCGCTGGGGTATGTCGGTCAGTCCTTTTCCTATCTGACCGCCATCCAATACGCCTCAGCGGGATTGGTCGCGCTGCTGCTCTATCTGTATCCCATCTTCGTTGCGATTCTTTCCACCATCTTTCTGCACGAAAAACTAACGCGTGTGAAAATCATCGCACTGGTGATTGCCTTTGTTGGAACTTTACTCACGGTCGGTCCTGGCGGCGGACAAATCACTGGCATCCTGCTGGCCATCTCTGCCGCGTTGATCTACTCGATCTACATTATCGTCGGCACGAACGTGATGAAGTATGTCTCGGCAGTACAATCCTCCACAGTGATCTTCGCCTCGGCCGCCGCCGTGTATGGATTGCTGACAATCGTCAACGGCGCTCACCTGCCTGCAAGCAACGCGGGCTGGCAGTCCATTCTGGGAGTTGTCATCGTCTCCACCATCATCCCTGTTGTCACCTTCCTCGCAGGCCTGGAGCGCATCGGTCCCACCAACGCAGCGATGCTCTCCACGCTGGAACCTGTTGTCACCGTTTTGCTGGCAGCGTGGCTGTTCGGCGAAAGCCTGCTGCCCATCGTCCTGCTCGGCGGCGGGTTGATCCTGACTGCTGTTGTGTTGTTGACGCGGGCAGAATTTCAAAACGCTGACAGTCAGGTGGCTCCGAATATTTGAAAACTCCTGCCTTACTCCCCTGCCATATCGGGGATATAATGAACTTGTAGTGTTAACCCGCTATTTCACGCGAATCCTGCATCGCACCCTACGGGCGGATTCTTGTTGATGAGTACGATCTGATCTTTCTCATCAAATAGGTGCGATGCTATCTCACAACTCCCCTAGTGTACCCAAGACCCCAAATGAGGGTCGTGCTCTCGTGGTTTTAATCTAACAAGGAAATCTATGAACTTTACACAATTTCAACTCGATCCCCGCCTCATGCTGGGGGTCAAAAAGGCGGGCTATGAAACTGCCACGCCCATTCAGGAAGCCGCCATCCCTGCCGCCCTGCGCGGACGGGACATCATCGGCACGGCACAGACAGGCACAGGCAAGACCGCCGCGTTCGTCCTGCCCATCTTGAACAAACTACTCAACGGACAGCGCAACGTCACGCGCGCGCTCATCGTCACACCCACCCGCGAACTGGCCGAGCAAATCCACGATGTTATCAAGACTCTGTCCGTTGGGACAAAGCTGAAGAGCGCAACCATCTACGGCGGAGTCGGAGCGAATCCCCAGATCCAGGCATTGCGCAACGGGGCGGAAATCCTCGTCGCCTGCCCGGGACGTCTGCTCGACTTGATCCAGCAGGGGTATGCAAAGATGGGGAATATCGAAGTTCTGGTGCTTGATGAAGCCGACAGAATGTTCGACATGGGCTTCCTGCCCGATGTGCGCCGCATTGTCAAAGCCGTGCCGGAAAAACGGCAGACGATGATGTTCTCCGCCACCTTCCCTGCGGATGTGGAATTGCTCGTGCAACAGGCGCTCAAACAGCCGCAAAAAATTGCAATGGGAATTATCAAACCCGCGCATACCGTTACCCATGCGCTGTATCCTGTTCCGCCGCATTTGAAATCCACGCTTTTGCTTGAACTGCTCAAACGCACATCCACCGATTCGGTTTTGATCTTCACGCGCACAAAGTATCGGGCGCAAAAAGTTTCACAGCAAATTTTACGCGCAGGTTTCAAGGTGACGAGTTTGCACGGCGACCGCTCGCAGGGTCAACGCCAGGCCGCGCTCAAAGGTTTCAAGGACCGCACACATCCCATCATGGTCGCCACCGACATTGCCGCGCGCGGGCTGGACATCGAAAGCATTTCGCACGTCATCAACTACGACATGCCCGACACCGCCGACGCCTACATCCACCGCATCGGCAGAACGGGCCGCGCCCAACGCACGGGCGACGCCTACACATTGGTCACACCTGAAGATAACGACATGATTCGGATTCTCGAACGCATCATGGGAAGCCCGCTCAAACGCGAAACCCTCGAAGACTTCGACTACACGCGTCCCGCCCCGCCTCGAACTGACCATGGTGGCGGACGAGGCAGAGGCGCTCCCCGCGAAGACTCCCGCCGCCCGCCCAAGCCCGCCCCCACTCCAAAGAGTTACGGCAGGAATCGGTTGGCGCCGAAGAGGAAGTAGATTGGGGAATGGTTGATGGTGAATGGTGAATGGTGAATAGGAAAACCCGTCTCGTATGAGGCGGGTTTTTAGGTTAAATCAAAAAGGAGCCTCACGCTTTCGCATCAGGCTCCTTTTTGATAGCTTTTTATCATTTTTTCGGCATGGCAGAAATTAACGCGCGTAACGCATTATTGACCTGTTCCGGTGTAGCAAAAACCTTTGCAACATCAGAATCGATCACCACCACAAGTGGTCCCTTTTTCATGCGGCTGGCAAAACGATTCGGCTTGGCTTTGCTGTAATCCAGGCGGTATTCCGTTGCCATTTCAGCAGTTTTACGAGGTTTTTTTGCGGGCGTTTTTTTCATAGTCTTTTATTTCAACTTTGGTTGCACGGCGGGCACTAATGACCCGAATGACATCTTCTTCTCTCTCCACAAAACATACCAGAACCAGTCTGCTCAATACAGAAAAACCGATAATTATCTCACGGTGTTCTTCCTCCGAATGGGACAAGTCATCAAAGATATAGGCTTGCGGGTCGCTGAAGACAGTGATCGCTTCGTCAAAAGCAACTCCATGTTTCCGCAAATTGCTTTCCGCCTTGCGCGGGTCCCATGAGAACTTCATGAGTTTAAGTATAGCATACGAAACAATCTACGTGAATCAAAAGGAGCCTGACGCTTGCGCATCAGGCTCCTTTTTTGTTGACTTAGCTCAGAACAGTGACGTTCGTGGCCTGGGGACCCTTGGGGCCCTTCTCAACAGTGAATTCGACCTTCTGGCCTTCTTGCAGGTTACGGTAGCCGTCACCCTGAATGGCGGAGAAATGGACGAAAACGTCCGGTCCGCCTTCGCGCTCGATGAAGCCGAAGCCCTTGTCACCGTTGAACCACTTTACTGTTCCAATAATTCTGTCAGACATGTTTTGCCTCCTATGGCAATTGAAATATGCAGGTCAATCTGTTTGTTCCATCGGAGGTCAAAACAAAACTGCCCACGGTCAAACCGTGAGCAGTTGATGTTCTTCAAACCAACGTAACTTACCGTTTTCCTTGCGGCGGTAAGAATAACATACGAACCCATACGAGTCAATCAAAAACAGGCACCAATTTTGTAAGACCGTTGAACGGCTCAGCGCACTGTGTACACGCAAAGGTTGTCAGCGGCAGTCGCTCAAGCCGCCGTACCCATGTCTGGGCATACATACCCATATCTGGGCATACATCCTCGGCGGCGTTTTGCGAGGGAAATCCTGCGCCGGGGAAAGTGCCCAGAATGGGTACGGCGCAGGGAGCAAGTCACCTGACATGGTTTGCATGCACACAGCGCACTCCCCCATCACATTTCAAATAAAATCCAATGCTATAATCTCAACCATGAATTTTCTAATCACCGGAGCCGCGGGATTCCTCGGCTCTTCTCTTGCAAATCACCTCGCCCGCGAGGGACATCAAGTCCGCGCGCTGGACGACCTCTCCACCGGCGACCCCAAAGTGCTCGCGCCCGATGTCCATTTCACGCGCGGCGATGTCAGCGACCGCCCCAAATTGTGGACGTTGCTCCAGGATGTGGACGTGGTCTATCACCTCGCGGCGCGCGTTTCCGTTCCAGAATCCATCCTCTACCCGCGCGACTATAACGATGTCAACGTCGGCGGGACGGTTGCCATGATGGAAGCCATGCGCGATGTGGGAGTGAAGCGCGTCGTTCTGGCCTCGTCCGGGGCTGTGTACGGCGACTTGGCGAATTCCACACTGACGGAGTCCACCACCCCAAATCCCCGCTCGCCGTATGCCGTCTCCAAACTCTCGGCTGAATATTACGTCCGCACCATTGGTAATTTGTGGAACATCGAAACCGTCAGCCTGCGCATCTTCAACGCCTACGGACCCGGCCAACACCTACCGCCTTCCCATCCGCCCGTTGTGCCGCATTATCTCCGTCAGGCCCTGCGCGGCGGGACGTTGGTCGCACACGGCGATGGCAACCAGACCCGCGACTACGTTTATGTAGATGACGTGGTCAGCGCCATGGTAGCGGCGGCAACTGCCCCAAATATCAACGGACTGGTCATCAATGTCGGATCAGGGGTGGAAACGCCCATTAAGGAATTGATCCGCATTGTGTTGGACGTGACCAACAGCAAAGCCAACGTGGTCTACAACGCCCAAACTTCGGGCGGCGTCTCCCACATGAAAGCGGATCTGACGCTGGCAAAGGAAAAACTGCGCTTTGTCCCTTCGATCAAATTAGAAGAGGGGTTGAGATTGACGTTGCAACGGGATTCTAGATTTAAGTGAAAACGTTTGAAGGTTTGAAAGTTTTCAAGTTCACAGGTTGAACATTCCAACTTTTCAACTTTTAAACTTGCCAACAACAATGACTCTCCCCCACTCCTTTTACAACCGCCCCACATTGAACGTTGCCCGTGAGTTGATTGGCGCACGATTGGTGCGGGTGTTGGATGGCGTGGAATTAGTAGGGTACATCACCGAAACCGAAGCCTACATCGGAGAAACAGACCTTGCCTGCCATGCCAAAGCAGGGTTGACCAAACGCACCGCCCCCATGTACGGACCGCCCGGACATGCCTACGTCTATTTCACCTATGGCAATCATTGGATGCTGAATGCTGTTACCGAGCGCGAGGGCTTTCCCGCGGCGGTGTTGATCCGCGCGATACAGCCGATTGAAGGTGCGGATGTGATGATGGAGAGACGCATGGGGCGGGATACGTTCGGGCCGGGGAAACTTTGTCAGGCAATGGGAATCACCAAAAGCGAGAACAATGTCGATTTGACGGAAGCAACTTCCAGCTTAAGAATCGAGGCGGGGATTTTTGTCCCCAATTCGAGCGTGACGATTGGCGCAAGAGTGGGTTTAAATAGTACGCCAGAGCCGTGGCTTTCAAAGCCGTGGCGGTTTCTGGTGAAAAATTGGAGAATAGAGAGTGGAAGGTAGAAAACCATTCACTATTCACCATTTACCATCCTGGAGGAGTTATGGGTTTACTTGAAGGCAAGAATGCTTTAATCTTTGGTTTGGCGAACGAACGCTCGATTGCATGGGGCATCACGCAGGCGTTCAAACGCGAAGGTGCGAATTTGGGAATCAGTTACGCGGGCGAGATGCTGGAACGCCGCGTGAAACCGCTCGCCGAGCAGGTGGATTGCAAATGGGTCGAAGAATGTGACGTGACCAAGGACGAGCAGATTGCCGCCACTGCGGAAAAAGCGGCGAAGCATTTTGGAAAGATCGATATTTTGGTTCATTCCATCGCCTTTGCGGGACGTGAAGAGTTGAGCAAGCCGTATCACGAAACCAGCCGCGAAGGATTCAAGACCGCGATGGA